>CAYUVM010000927.1:0-1754 GCA_964447935.1 uncultured Cytophagia bacterium
CGGAATTTCATCATGCAACTTTCGGAAAGTTTACGCATCGGCGTCCGCAGCATTTTGGTACACAAGCTGCGCTCGTTTCTGACAACGCTCGGCGTGATTTTCGGCGTGGCGGCGGTTATTTCGATGCTCTCCATTGGCGAAGGCGCCAAGCGTGCTGCCGTCGAGCAAATCAAATTACTCGGCACCAACAACATCCGCGTCAATTACGTCAAGCTGACTGGTGATCAGGCCGAAGATGCTGAAAAAAAATTATCACGCGTCCTCACCTATCGCGACGGCCAATTGATCCGCGATAACCTGCCGAATGTCAACGGCGTCACGCCCGTGCGTTTTGTGGAGACCTCGATTTTGTTGGGCAACAAAGAATCCACCGGCCGCGTGGTTGGCACCGACGAAGCGTACGAATGGGTGACGAACTTTCATCCGAGCGACGGCCGTTTTATCAGCGCTCTGGATGTGGCTGATGCCAAGCGCGTCTGCGTGATCGGCAGCGAAATCCGTAACGAACTGTTTGGCTACCGCAATCCACTCGGCCGGCGCATCAAAATCGGCGACACCTGGTTTGTGGTCATCGGGGTGATGGAGTCGAAGACCGTTAAAGAAGGCAAGACTTCGGTCATCAAGCTGCGCAACATCAATAAAGATGTTTATATTCCGATCACCACGGCGTTGAAACGCTTTACTGATGAAGACCGCCCGAACTCGATTGAAGAGATTGCCGTTCAGGTGGAACGCGAAGAGCAGGTGGTGCCGACCGCCGACGTCGTCAAGCGTCTATTGAACCGCACGCACAACGGCGTGAATGATTATGAAATCATCATTCCGGCGGAGTTGCTGGCGCAGAGCCAGAAGACGCAGCGCGTGTTCAATATTGTCATGGGGTCCATTGCCGCCATCTCGTTGTTGGTCGGCGGCATTGGCATCATGAATATCATGCTGGCCAGCGTTACCGAGCGCACCAAAGAAATCGGCACCCGCCGGGCGCTGGGCGCGACCGAACGCGACGTGCTCATTCAGTTTCTTTATGAAACAATTATGATTAGCGTGACTGGCGGCACGATTGGAATCATATTGGGGGTCATTATGGCGAAGGGAATCAACTTGTTTGCTGGATGGGAAACGGTTATTTCGCTTTATAGCGTCGTCATTTCCTTCGGCATCTCGGCTTTGGTGGGAATTGTCTTTGGAATTTACCCGGCGCGTCAGGCAGCCAAGATGGATCCCATTGCCGCGCTGCGATTTGAGTAGCACCGCCTAATGGGCACCCGTTTTCTGATCGGAAGCCTAAACCGGTCACGAAAAACCCTACGAAAAAAGGATTTTTCGCGACCGGTTTTTTATTTTAGGGCTTGGCGGTGAACAAATGTGGTGTGCGTTTTGTGTGGTGACTAAAAAAAGCCTTGACTTCGATGCACGGATTTTATATCTTCTGACGTATTGTTTTTGGCGCGCGATATTCTCTCCTCAGATGTTCTACTTTAGAGACGAATTCAGGTTTTTTAAAAACCTGAATTGTCGCCGCCATTGTGTTTTCTCCTTACACTCATCACATTATAATTTTCAGCCGTAACACAGTCGGCAGCACCGATAAGTCGCAGCTTTTGATTTGACAACTTGGTTTTTATCGGATCACGCGAAAAAAGTGCCATTCGCGTTTTCGGCATTTTTTTTAAGCGAAAATAAAACCGGCAGCAACAGAGCTTGAGCATGGGTTTGGGCTCCTGTTTCGCATTATGCTGGCGCCGGAGTATTTT
>CAYUVM010000928.1:0-1733 GCA_964447935.1 uncultured Cytophagia bacterium
AAATTTGCAGGAGCTGCATCTCTATGATTTACGCCGGCTCATCGGCGTCGTGCCGCAGGATGTTTTTCTTTTTGATCGCACGATTCGTGAAAATATTGCGTATGGCAATCACGTTGCCGATCTTGCCGATATCGAAAAAGCTGCGGCCGCGGCTAACGCCCACGAATTCATTGCGGAATTTCCCAACGGCTACGAGAGCAAAATTGGCGAACGCGGCATCCGGCTCTCTGGCGGCCAAAAACAGCGGCTCGCCATTGCCCGCGAAATTTTGCGCAACCCGCCGATTCTCATTCTCGACGAAGCCACCAGCTCGCTCGACTCCGCTTCCGAGGCGCTGATTCAGGAAGCGTTGCAGCGCTTCAAAAAGAATCGGACTTCGATCATTATCGCGCATCGCCTCTCGACTGTCATTGAGTCGGACTGGATTCTTGTTTTCGACAAAGGCCGTATTATCGAACAAGGCCGGCACGAAGAACTTTTGGCGCAAGGCGGGTTTTATGCGTTTTTATTTGAAACTCAATTTAAGCGTGGCTTGCTGGTGACGGATTAGTTCGCAGTCGCGCCTTCGGGCGTTGCATTAAGGACATCAAACATCTTTTATACGTTTTGGGAAAATGAGAAACCAGTATCTGGCATACGGAGGAATCTTTTTACAATTCAAGGCCCGTCTTGGGTTGCAAAAAGATTCATCGGGAGATGACCTTGCCTTTACTTTTAAAGAACGGCAAAGCCGTCTTCGGCAAAAAAAAAAAAATAAATTACAACTGGCCTTGCTTCTTACGTTGGCGCTTTCCGCCTGTGAAAAAACAAAATTTCCCGCAAGCCATCTTTTTTACCCCACCTCGAGGCCAATTTCTGCGTCGCCGCTCGTCATCGATCTCAACCGCGACGGCAAACTTGAAATCGCCATCGGTTCTGTGCACGGCGATTTTTATATATTTGACGATTCGCTACGCGTAATTACGCACTGGCCGCAACTCAAAGAGGCGCCTGCACGCAACGGGCATGGTTTTTACGCCTCCGCCGCCGCATGGGATGCAGATAACGATAGTTATCCCGAGCTTTTTGTCGGAAGTGAAAACGGCAAACTCATCGGCTGGCAACTCGATTCATTGGCCGGCACGCTGATACCAGTCAAGAATTTTCCGGTCGCGCTTGGCGGACTCATCTGGTCCTCGCCGACAATCATCGCCGATTCGCTCATCGCCATCGGCGGTTATGAAAAGATGTTCGTGTTTGATCGCCACGGCAATTCCGTGCCCGGCTGGCCGCAGCCCATCAAAGGTTGGACCGAAGTCACCGCGGCATGGCATGATGACCTTCTCGCCATCACGACGTTAATTCCCGGTGAAGACAGTCGCGGCCATCTCTATGTTTGGCATTTGGAGGGAAGCCTTTATCCCAATTTTCCGATCAACCTCAAAATGGATTCCAACACCTCGCCGGCGCTCGCCGATCTCGACAACGACGGTCGGGTTGAAATCATTGTCGGCGACGACGCCGGCCGGTTGCATGTCTTCACCCGCGACGGCAGCGAGCTTCCCGGCTTTCCGCGTCTCGCCGGCAGCCGCATCGAATCATCTCCTACCGTCGTCGATCTGGATGATAACGGCATGCTGGATATCATTGTCGGCGCTGCGGATGGTTATGTTTACGCGTGGAATTCGGTGGGAGATATTTTGTTGGGATGGCCGGTGAAAACCAACGATGAAGTTCACTCTTCCCCATCCATT
>CAYUVM010000929.1:0-1728 GCA_964447935.1 uncultured Cytophagia bacterium
AAGATACCGAAGATGCCGCTGATGCGCTGGCCGCAGAGTGGGGTTACGATAAACCCAGCAGTGCCCTACGTTATACTTGGTGGCGGCGATCGTGAGTAGGGAGCGAAGCCCATAGCGTATGGCGAGAGCCCCATATGCCTTCATGAGGCTTCGAAAATGTGATCTCGGACTTCGGACTCTCAATATGAACGTTTTACTCCTTTCAACCTACGAGCTTGGTCATCAACCGTTTAATCTCGCCTCACCGGCGGCATACCTCTTAAATGCCGGCCATCACGTCGAATGCCTCGATCTGGCCGTCGAAAAATTTAATGCCGAAAAAATTCGCCAGGCCGATTTTATTGGCATTTCAACACCAATGCACACCGCGCTGCGGCTAGGTCTGCAAGCGGCCCGACGCGTGCGCGCCATAAACTCCCGCGCGCATCTTAATTTTTACGGCCTGTACGCTGGTTTAAACGCCAACTATCTCTTAAACCATCTCGCCGATTCCGTCGTTGGCGGGGAATATGAGCAAGCCTTAACGACGCTGGTTACGGCCACAGCCAACGGCGACCAAAAAATAATTGCCGGGGTTGAGCAAAGAGCAGCGCGCGGCGGCACCGAATTTCCCCGATTAAGTTTTTTGCGCCCGGCCCGCCAGCTTCTGCCGCCGCTTTCGCACTATGCCGCACTTGCCATCAATGGCGAGTATAGATTAGCTGGATACGTTGAAGCGAGCCGCGGGTGCGCGCACACGTGCCAACATTGCCCGATTACACCGGTGTATGGCGGTCACCTTCGCATTGTGCCGCCGGAAATCGTACTGGCCGACATTGCCCAACTCGTTGCGCTGGGCGCTCGCCATATTACATTTGGCGATCCGGATTTTTTGAACGGCGTCAAACACTCGCAGCGTCTTGTGCGGGAGTTGCATGCTGCGTGGCCGGAATTGACATTTGATTTCACCGCGAAAATCGAGCATTTGCTTGCGCATCGCGCGTGGCTTCCCGAATTGGCGCGGAGCGGTTGTATTTTCATCGTTGCTGCCGTGGAATTGCTAAATGATCGCATTCTGCGCCTTTTGCGCAAAGGCCACACCGGCACGGATGTGGAATCGGCGTTACGGCTCACTAAACAAGCCGGTATCGCGCTGCGGCCGTCGTTAATGCCTTTCACCCCGTGGACGACGCGGCAGGACCTTCTTGATCTCGTTGATTTTGTCGCCGCGCAGGAAATCGTCGCGCACATCGATCCGGTGCAGTATAGCATTCGGCTATTGTTGCCGCCAGGCTCGCCGCTATTGGCGTTGCCGGAAACGCAATTACATGTACGCGAGTTTGATGCCGAGAAATTTACTTTTCTCTGGACCCATCCCGATCCGGCCATCGATCGTTTGCAAAAAGAAATCGTGGCATGTGCCGAATTTGCGGCGCAATCACAAGAAACAGAAGCACAAACCTTTGTTGCGATTCGCGACTTGGTTTACCGCGCTACCGCGCCACCGGTGCGACGAACCTTTATACCGCCTTTGCCGGCGCTCGCACCGCCGCGGTTGACCGAACATTGGTTCTGCTGAGCGGAACCTACGCCGGATCAGTTGATCCCCTTACACGAGCAATAGGTTTTTGAGTTTTATAGATGGCTGTTAAAAAGTGTGACAAATTTTTGTCATTTTTATATCTCTAAATCTTTACCGTTAAACTAAAATTTTACTTGACATTTTCTAAGCTTCTTCTTCAAATTCAT
>CAYUVM010000930.1:0-1720 GCA_964447935.1 uncultured Cytophagia bacterium
ATCACATTATTGAATCGACTGCAACGCACGGTCGAGGCCGATGGCAGGATGCGATGTTTAGTGGAGATTTCGGTGCTACAGGCGCTCGCACACAAAAACCTCGGACAGACCCAGCAGGCCACGCATGCTCTCGAACGGGCCCTCACTCTCGCCGAGCCGGAATGCTACATCCGCACGTTTGTAGATGAAGGCGCGCCGATGGTGGAATTGCTGCGGCAATGGATACGAGATCAGCAGAAAACGAGCCAAGCCGAATCGAGCCGCGTTTTGCAGAGTTACGTGATAAAATTGCTCGCCGCATTTCCACCGGAACTGGTGCCGGCAGCGATTCAAACTCACAAAACTTCAACCGCATTGCCGGCTTCCTATCTCGTTGATCCGCTCAGTGAGCGCGAGTTGGAAGTTTTGAAGCTTATTGCCAGCGGCTTGTCCAACCCCGAAATCGCCCGCAAGCTTTTTGTCGCGATCAGCACGGTGAAACGGCACATCAACAACATCTACGCCAAGCTGAATGTCCACACCCGCACGCAGGCGGTGGCGAAGGGGAAGGAGCTGAAGGTGTTGGGGGATTGACTCATTGAGCCTTCCGAGCTTTTTGTTGATTTTTCCAAAGCATTTATATATTTTATAATAAGGTCAAAACAGTAAAAAAATACGATATGAAGCTGCCTAATTCAGAGCACGCAGTTATTGCGCCTGAGAAAATCGTTTCGTATCTTCTTAACACAGCGCATAAACGCGGTGGAGCCAAAGCGCGCCTTTTAACGCAATTTGGCTATCGCGCCGAGAGTTGGCAGCAATTGGAGGTCGTATGAATTTTCAGCTTTATGGCGAAGTCGTTCTACAACGCGACATGCCGGAAGAAGGATTATTTGCCGGTGATATCGGCGTCGTGGTTGAGCGCCATGACGTGGCAGGATATGAAACCGGTTATAGCGTCGAGTTCTTCGATATGCTCGGCAATACCGTTTCCGTTGCCACGGTGCCAGCGAGCGTGCTACGGTTGCCGACCCGCGCCGACCACCCGGCGGTGCGTTCGGAGCTTATTGCGGTTTGAGGAAATCCCTTCATGAAACCCATTCGTTTGACTCAGCACGCTATTGATCAATGCAAAGAGCGCGGTACGAACGAGGCTGAAGTGCGTCAAGCCATTCAACAAGGGTCGCGAGAGCTGGCGAAGAAAGGCCGCGAATTGTGCCGCTTCAATTTTCCCTATGGCCAACCGTGGCAGGGCAGCTATTATCCAATCAAACAGGTCGCACCAGTGATCAAAGAAGAAGCAAACGAAATCGTGGTCATTACCGTTTATACATTTTACTTTTAAGAGGCAATTCCAATGAAAATCAGTTATGATCCCGAAGTTGATGCGCTGTATATTCGCTTGATTGAAGGCGCCTATGAATGCCGTACGGTCCGGCTGAACGACGAAGTCGCTTTGAACATTGGGCCTAGCGAACAATTGGTCGGCATAGAGATTCTCGACGCGAAAGAAGTCTTGGGGAAAGGCCAGTTGCCGCCGGTCACCCTGGAAAACGTTGCATTGCTCCAGGCGGCTTAAATGGAATGAAAAGAAAGGCCGCATCATTACCAACGTCGCCATCGACCCCAACGCTGCCAACGGCATATCAAAAAAATCCGTGGCCGATTGCCTGCAAACCCGCCCCATCGATCACCGCCACCGGCTGGTAAAAGTTCGAGGCAAGCTGGATGCTGAAACGAT
>CAYUVM010000931.1:0-1720 GCA_964447935.1 uncultured Cytophagia bacterium
CTGCCATTGGTAAAATTGATAAAAAAATCTGACGCGCGCAATCGTAGGCAACAAAATAATAAATTGGCAAACGATTTTGATCGAATCGTTTGCGTTGTTTCATCACATCAACCAACGGAGGAGTTATGAGGTATTTCAATCACCAGATTGGAAGTTGGAGTTTGCTGTTGATGTTGCTGTTTGCTGGCTTGGCGCTGGCGCAGAGTGGTAACATCAATGGCACGGTTAAAGCCAAAGATGGCAGCGCATTATCTGGCGCCAATGTTGCCATTGTCGGAACGACAATGGGCGCGGCAACGGGTGCGAATGGCAAGTTCAACATTGTCAGCGTGCCGCCCGGCAACCATCGGGTGCGTGTGTCGTTCATCGGCTACGCGGAAGCGGTGCAAAACGTTACGGTTGCTGCTGGCCAAACGGCGACGGCTGATTTTGAACTCGCCGAAGGCGGCGTCCTCGGCGACGCGATCGTCGTCAGCGCTTCGCGGCGACCGGAGAAATTAACGGATGCGCCGGCGACGATGGCGGTGATTAATGCGCGCGGCATCGATGAATTTGCCGCGTTCAATCCCGGCGAATTGGCCGCGCGTCAAAAAGGCGTCGACTATGTGCGTGCCGGCGTGCTGGGAGCAGGTTTGAATATTCGCGGTTTCAACAGCGCGTTCAATGCAAAAAATTTGCAGATGAACGACGCGCGCTTGTCCACGCTGATCGCCACGAGCCTGCCGTTCGGCGCGTTGAGCACAACGGTGAAAGAAGACATCGAGCGCGTCGAGTTGATTCTTGGGCCGGCCGCGGCGTTATATGGGCCGAATGCGCACAATGGTTTGGTCAACACGCTCACCAAAGATCCGCGCTCTTATCCGGGCACGACGGTGGCGCTCGGCGGCGGTAATCAAAGCGTGTTCAGCGGACGTCTGCGCCATGCGAAAGTCGTTAATGAAAAATTTGCTTACAAAATCAGCGGTGAATATTCTCGCGGCGAAGAGTTTAATTTTATCGACTCGGTTTATGTTGGCGGCAGGCCTTTTCCCGAATTAGAATTAGACCGTGATTTCGATTCCATGCGCGGTGAAGCCGGCCTTTATTACACGCTGAAGCCCGGACACGATATCATCATCGCCGGCGGCGGCAGTAACAGCAACAACCTCGGCATCACCAATGCCGGCCGCAACCAAATTCAGGATTGGTTGATTTATTACGGCCAGGCGCGGTATGTCTCACCACGGCTGTTTGCGCAAGTTTATCACACGTGGAGCAGCACGGACAGCACGTACGCGATCAATCAACGCACGCAAAATTATCGCACGTTTATTAACGCCGGCTTTTCCGATGCGGAAGCGCGAAAACGCTCATATAAAGAGCAATGGTTTGGCACCCAAGCCGCCGGTATTTCGTTAAAACGCGGCGCATTGTTTATCGATAAGTCGCGGCGTTTGAATGCTGAGGCGCAGTACAATAACACGTGGAGTGGCTTCACCGTCATCGGCGGCGCGCAATATCAACAAGATGTGGCAGATAGCAAGCACACCTATCTCTTCGATCAAAATGGCGCCATCGATTTGAATCAATACGGTGTTTATGCACAAATCGATAAGCCGCTTGGCAACTCCGGGCTTAAATTAACAGCCGCAGCGCGCAACGATCATCACGAGTTGTACGGTAACAATTTCATTCCGAAAGGCGGCATGCTGTTGAGCAAACCTTCAGGAAAGTGGCGCTT
>CAYUVM010000932.1:0-1707 GCA_964447935.1 uncultured Cytophagia bacterium
CTCCGGGGAAAAACATTTTGCGCAGGTTCGCCAATTGACGCGTGACGGCGAAAACTCCGCCGAAGCGTATTTGAGTTTTGACAAGCAAGCCAAACGCTTGATCTTTCAGTCGACGCGGGCGCCGTTTCAATGCGATCAAATTTTTATTCTCGATTTGCTGAAGGGAACGCCGCCGAAGCTGGTGAGCACCGGCAAAGGCCGGACGACCTGCGCCTATTTTTTAAAAGATAATCAGCACATTATTTTTTCTTCGACGCATCTCGGCGCCGAGAGTTGTCCCCCGCCGCCCGATTTCAGCCGCGGCTATGTGTGGGCGGTCTATCCGGATTTCGATGTTTTCCTCTCTCGCGACGACGGCTCAAATCTCCGCCCGCTGACCACGACACCCGGTTATGACGCCGAAGCGACGGTTTCGCCGGACGGCAAAAAAATCGTCTTCACCTCGATGCGCGATGGTGATTTGGATATTTACACGATGAATGTGGATGGAAGCGAAGTCCGCCGTCTCACCAGCACGCCCGGCTATGATGGCGGCCCGTTTTTCTCGCCCGACGGCAAGCAAATCATTTATCGGGCGCATCATCCGCAAGCCCCGGAGGAGCTGAAAGATTATCAGGATTTGTTGAAAGAAAATTTAATCCGTCCGACGAAGTTGGAAATTTTTTTGATGAATGCCGACGGCTCAAATCAACGCCAGATCACCCAAAACGGGGCGGCGAGTTTTGCGCCGTTTTTTCACCCCAGCGGCAAAAAAATTATTTATTGCTCCAATCTCGCTGACCCCAAAAAACGCAACTTCGATTTATTCATGATCAATCCGGACGGCACGGGTCAAGAGCGTATTACGCATTACAATGATTTTGATGGTTTCCCGATGTTTTCGCATGACGGAAAGAAACTCGTGTTCTGCTCGAACCGGAATGCTGCCGCGCCGCGCCAAACCAATGTTTTTATCGCAGACTGGATTGACTGACCGCCGGCAGGCGATTGCTGCAAAACCGGGCAATCGCTCCGCCGGATCATAAAGCGTTGCTGGAGATTTAAAAATGAATGAGTCCCCAAATACTGCGCTGAATTTTTCCAAGCCGGAAGCAGAAATGCTGGAAGCGTTGCGCCAAGAGATGGGTTTGGCAACCATAGAGGAAGTGCTGCGGGCGCTGGTGCGGCAAGCTTTTCACCGCACGCAGATTCTTTGCCCAAGTTGTGGCGGCCACGCCCGCAAAACCGTTGCGGGCAAAGCCGAATGTGAAGCGTGCATGTCGGTGTTGAATCTTGCCGATGGAATGCTGGTGACGTTGACCGGCCGCAACAAAAATTAGTTTTTCATCTTTGTTGGTGTTGCTCATTTGCGGGCACTGTTTGGAGCACGGAATTTCTCTATCGCAACAGCCGCCCACAAATTTAGGGGCGGCGCTACGTCTTATTGGGAAGTTTATTTTTAACTACCTCTAACGATTTGTACCGGCATCCAGCCTCGGACGGAATTGATTAGAAAAATCGCCTCCGCTTTGGATAAATCTTCGGGGCGCAGAACGCGTTCGACGAGTTGACCTCGTTCCAACAACTCGGCACGCCACGTTCCCGCCAACAGGCCGCACGAGATCGGCGGCGTGACCTGTTTATACTGCTACCGCTAGACCAGTTTACTCACCTTTGTTTCTGTCAAGTCGACTTTTTCTTTATTCAATTAAAAATCTTCATGTTTAG
>CAYUVM010000933.1:0-1704 GCA_964447935.1 uncultured Cytophagia bacterium
ATTGATGGCCAGCGTGCGGTGCGGCACCACTTTTTTCAACGGCTCGCGAAAATCTTTGTACATTTCAAATACGTCGAGATTTTTCTCGTCTTTTGCTTCGGAGCGCAACATGCCGGCGTCCCATGTGCGCTCGCGCACGAGCTTACGCACTTCGGCGTCATCACTCACCCATTCGGCGATGATATCACGGCCGCCGGCCAGCGCTTCTTCCGCGGTGTTCACGCCTTTTTCGGCGTTAATATAAGCCGAGGCGATTGCTTCGAGAGTGCCGGCGTTTTCCTTTTGCGCCCACATTTGCTGTGCCAGCGGCTCGAGGCCTTTCTCTTTCGCAATCGTGGCGCGCGTGCGTTTCTTCGGCTTGTAGGGCAAATACAAATCTTCGACTTCCTGCAGTTTCACCGCCGCGGTGATTTGCGCGCGCAATTCATCGGTGAGCTTGCCCTGCTCTTCGATGGATTTCAGCACGGTCTCTTTGCGCTCTTCCAGCGCGCGCAAATACCGCACACGATCTTGAATCGCGATGATCTGGTTTTCATCCAACCCGCCTGTCACCTCTTTGCGATAACGCGCGATAAACGGCACGGTGTTCTCATCGTCGAGCAGCGCAATCGTGGCTTGCACCTGTTCGAGGCGTATTTTTTCCTCGGTGGAAATTAACTTGAAAAAATCCTGTTCGGTCACGGTTCAACCTCGTTGGTTAATTCGTAGCCCCGGCCTCCCGCCTTCGCGGGAGGGGCCGATTTTACAAACAACGCATTCAGCATTCTAAGAAACGCCCCACATGGGGGCGAGGCTACGTAATTTGTCTAACTGGAATTTTTATTTTTGGAAGGAAATGCCAGCGGGCCATTTAACTGCTGGTAAAAAGAAATAAAATTTCACAATACATGTTCACGGTATTATTTCTACAGCTCGCGCCAATACAAATTTTGCTTTCACTGCAAGCGAAAATATAATACGAACTTTTTGCATGACAGGCAAGAGGTATTTGGAGAATTTTTTGTGTTAAGTGCCCATATTCTGCTGTCATGCCGGCGGCAGTTGTTTGCGATAGGTGAAGAAACAACCGAGATCTTCATCACCCACGCCATAATAATCCTGTTTGAAAGCAAGCATATTTTTATTTGAAGTCGTTACAAGATTTTACTATATTGCAGCGTGCGGTATAAGGTCAATGGTGCTTTAGTATTTAAAGCTCGAACCGTTTCTATGAGCAAGAAAAATTCAATTCGCCCAATTGGTTGGCTGCGCCGAGCTTGGTTAAGCGCCTTGCTGACGCTTTGTTGCCAAACGGCAATCCAAGCGCAGATTCTTCCTTTTGAGCATTATTCCATCAAAGACGGCCTGCCCTCGAATTGGATCACGACGATCTTCCAGGATTCGCGCGGCTATTTGTGGGTCGGCGGCGACGGCGGCATGTCGGTTTATGATGGCGTCAGTTTCAAAAATTATGGCACTGACGACGGCCTGCCGGTCGGGCACGTGTGGTGCATTCAAGAAAGCCGCCAAGCGCCGGGCACGATACTGATCGGCACACATGGCGGCGGCCTCAGCAAATTGCGTGAAGGCAAAATCACTTTGCTGGCTCTGGACAACCACGCCACGGCAAATATCGTCGCGAAGATTATGGAAGAACGTGAAGGCGTGATTTGGTGTGGAACCGCCTGGCGCGTATATCGCGTTTCGAGCGATAGCACCAACTTT
>CAYUVM010000934.1:0-1701 GCA_964447935.1 uncultured Cytophagia bacterium
GCGGCTCGCTTTCATCCACGAGCAACGGAGGCAGATGCTCCCAATCAAATTGGGCTTTGAATTCGTAATTTTGCAGGCGCTCAAGCCTGAGCGCAAAAGTGGGGTTTTCGGTCATGACATTCTCCGTTTTATAAAGGCCAGTCGCGTAACATTCTTTCGGTCTCTTCCGAATGGCCGCTTTCATCACGTACCATGTCTTCGAGTTGCACCATCAAACCTTTTTCACCCCATTCTTCGGCTTCTTTCGCGCGTTGCGTGTAATCACGCGTGGCTTGCCGTTCCGCGGCCAGCACCGCTTCCATCATTGCGCGATTGTTGTGCGCGACAGGCACCGGGCGCGGCTTCGTGGTCGGCTCTCCGCCGAGCGCTACAATTTTATTGGCCAAAAATTGGGCATGCAATTGCTCGTCCGCAATTTCTTGCAAAAAGAATTGCGCGAGCTGCGGACGGAAAGGCCCGCTAACTTTGGCGGCGTAAGTTAAATACTGAATGATCGCGCCCAGCTCGCCGGCCAGGTCTTCATTCAAACGGTCAACTAAAATTTGCTTGTTCATATTTCACCTCATGGGCAGCAGTTCACTCATTCTAAACATTATTGATCACTTTCTGCAGCTTTTGCCGCACTTCGCCGGCGATGCTGGCCAGCCGGTCATTTTTTACTCCAGCCATCGACGCCACCGGATCAACCGCAGCGACTTCGACGCCATCAGCTTTTTCCTGCACCACCACATTGCAGGGCAGCATCGCCCCGATATGTTCTTCCACTTGCAAGGCTTGGTAAGCAGAAGGAGGATGACATGCGCCCAAAATTTTGTAACGCCGGAAATCCACCTCGAGCTTTTGCTTCAATGTTTCCTTCACATCGATTTCAGTGAGAACGCCAAAGCCTTCGTTTTTCAGCTCTGCAATAACGCGCGCGATGGCGGCATCGAAGGTGTAGGTTGTTTGTTTCGCAAAATAATAATTCATCATTGGCATATCATTTCTTGCTCGCTTCCTGAAGGTTAGGATTATCACCATGTTTTTCTTTTTGTGCTCGAGGTTCACCCGGAACCTCACAGGCAGCAGACATTCAGGTGCGTATGCCCAGCTTCGGCAAGATGACCAATTGCAGCAAAAAATAAATCGCCAACATCAATACAACACTCAAAAAATCCATGATACCATCACCTCAAAAAAATAATAAGCTGGCTCGCAGCAGTACACTGTTTACCTTAATTTTTAGTCATCGTTAACGGCGTTGAATCATTCATTGGATGCACGGGCTTGTTCCAAAGTTACAAGGCTTGCACCAACTCGCTGCAGCCGCAGCGACGGCATCTAATAATCCGTCAGCGTTTTCGGCGGAATGGCAACCCGCAACGCATTGAGCACAGCAAAAACATCAATGATTTCCTGCGTAATGGCGCCGGCCACTGGCGGCAGATAACCAAGCATCGCGAAAAGCATGCCCACTACGCTTAAAGCCATGCCGCCGATTGCACTCTGCAAGGCAATCGTGCGCATGCGGCGGCTGATGTGCAAAAACTCATCGACGCGCTGCAGCGAACTATCTAAAATCACCGCGCCCGCCGCTTCGGCGGTGATATCGCTGTGTTGCCCAAATGCAATTCCAACCGTCGCTGCCGTCAATGCTGGCGCATCGTTGATGCCGTCGCCCATGAAAACTGTGTTCGCTCGTTTCGTCTCGGCGCGAACGAG
>CAYUVM010000935.1:0-1697 GCA_964447935.1 uncultured Cytophagia bacterium
GAGCGTTTGGCCGAGCGCCGCCAGCGTGGAGGCGACGAGCAGGCGGGTTAAAGTCGGCCCGGCCTCATCCTCAAGCAATTGCCGGAGCTGCATAACCAACGCTTCGCGTTCGTGAAACTCCTGCCGGCAAATCTGTGCAAGCGATTGTGCCGCCTGTTGGCGCACTTCCGGCGCTTCCTGAATATCCACCACGCGAGAAATCAACGCGGTGGTCACCTGCGGTTGCGGAAAAGACGAGAGCGCCCGGCAAGCATAAAGCCGCACGGCTGGTTGTGTTGTGGGCAATTTGCGCAAGAGCGACGGCACGGCGGCGTCGGCGTTTATCTGGGCCAGCACGTCAGCCGCGGCCCTTTGGACATTGGTGGAGTGGTCTTTTTCCAGAATGCCGATCAGGGCGCCGGCCTCTTGCATGGTCGCAATTTTGCCGAACAAATACACCATCTGTTCGCGCTTGCTGTCGTCGAGTTCCCGGCGGATTTCGCGGGGAAAAATTTGGCGCATTTTCTCCGGCATCCGCAGCATGTTGTCACTCATCGCTTGCGCGCGGGGATGGCCGGTTTGCACATAACACCGCCACAGCAGCAAAGTGGCGGACGCATTATCCGGGTTGCGGGCCAAATAGTTTTCGAGCGTGGCAATCGCTTCGCCGAGCGGATCGGCGGGCGGCACGGAGGTTTTTAGTTCAACGGTTTGCGACTGCCGGTACAGCGTTTTCGCTTTCTGTAGATCGCCGTCGCAGGCAGAGCAATAGAGCATTCCGATAAACAGCAGAAAAATTTTTATCACCTTCATAATCCAACTCGCTTGATATCAAAAACCATTTACCCGCAATACACCTGAAAAATAAGCGGTGTTAATAAAATTTATTATGTTCCATCTTGGCAAATAGTCGCAAGCTAGGCTCGGACACATTGGGGGAACAAATGAGAGAGGCGTTAAATTCGAAAACCAGCCACACAAAATAACGAGCAAAAAGACGGCCATATTTTATTAACTCTTCTCTTGATTAAATCTCCGCTTTTTCATATTTTGGTAGCTACAAGGAATAAAAACGGTTATCGCGATATTGCTGCACAGCGTCGCATTTTAAAAATAGTTGCCAGAAAATGGCGTGATGCGCAAATTTGTACCGGCATTGCTAAAAGCCTGCGCATCCTCGGTTTTTAACTTTATTCAGGGCGGTTTATGAACAAGTCAAAAGCATTGCTGATATCCGGCCTGCTCGTGCTTCTGGCGCTGGCCGGCTGGAACTGGCGTCAAGTCGCGGCGGCGGATCGGCCGGTTAAGGTGCACATTTTTTATTCCAGCGATGCGTTGGGTTACACCGAACCGTGTGGGTGAAGCGGCAGCAGGCGTGGCGGTCTGGCCAAGCGCATTGCAGTTATTGATAGTTTGAAAAAAGTTCATCCCGAATTGGTCATGATTGACGGCGGCGATATGGGCGAATCTATCTTTGGCCCCACGGTTTGGAAATCCGCCGAGTTATTCAAGACCATGCGCGATCTCGGATATGATGCTATCGGCATCGGCGAGCGCGATCTCGCGCCGCAGTTTTTTGAAGAAGTGGCGCAAAGCGGCGGGAAAGACGTGTTGCTCAGCGGCAATTACAAACCGGCGGCTGACATCGGCGCGGCGAACGTCTTTACCACGCCGTCGGCTGCGTCGCGTGCCATGAACCCCGCGGAGACGTTGCGTCG
>CAYUVM010000936.1:0-1695 GCA_964447935.1 uncultured Cytophagia bacterium
CGGGGCCACGCGAGGGGTGCAGAAACACGCCCTCTTCGACGCCTTCGTGAATTTCAACTTCGTCCGCGGGCATTTCTTCGCGCGATTCCAAGCAGACGAGATGCACTTCCTTCGCGCCGGTGCGCAAAGCCATGCGCGCCGCATCCGCGGCTTCGTAAAAATCTTTGGCCTCGGAACGATAAGAACCCTTCACCCGCAACGCCGAGCGCGCCACATCGAACGCGACATTGCCGCCACCGATGACAATCACGCGCTCACCGAGCGGCGCTGGACGGCCGAGATTGACTTGCTTGAGAAATTCAATGCCGTGCAGCACGCCCGCCGCGTTGATGCCTTCGAGGTTGAGTTGGCGGCTGCGCTGCAAGCCAGCGGCGATGAGAATCGCGCCGAAACCCTGACGGCGCATTTCCGAAACCGTGATGTCAACCCCGACCGTGGTGTTGAGACGCAACTCGACGCCGAGACTGAGAATCGCGTCGATTTCGGCTTGCACTAATTCGCGTGGCAAACGATACGTCGGCACGCCGACCATCAACATGCCGCCCGCAACGGCTTCGGATTCAAAGACGGTCACTTTATAACCAAGCAGCGCGAGATCGTGCGCCGCGGTGAGTCCGGCCACGCCTGCGCCGATGATCGCGACTTTCGTGCCGGCTTTCGGGTTGTCGGTATCGCGCCGCGCCGTGGAAAATTGAATCGTCGCCGCTGGGTTGCCGGCTTCTGCTCCGTGTTGTTCGGTAACAAATCGTTTCAACGCGCGGATGGTAATGGCGTCGTCAATATCGCTGCGGCGGCAGGACATTTCGCATGGCGCGCCGCACACGCGGCCGCAAATCGAGGCAAACGGATTCGGCCCGCGCGCATGGCGATAGGCATCAAGATAACGGCCCTCGGCAATCGCGATCACATAACCGCGCGCATCGGTGTTAACCGGACAACCCCATTGACATTTGATTTGTTTGCGCCAGTAGTTAACGTCGGCGACTTCAACGCGAAATTGTTCAGTTGACATGGACGGCGCTCCGCGGCTCCATTGGGGTTATATGCAAAAGCGCCGCCGCATGCTGCCGGCGCTGCTCCAAACTTTTCTGCGCCAGCGCCGCGATGGATTTGCTGCGCAGAATTCCTTTCATCGAGTCCTGCACCTCGCCCCACACGTCGTGCACAGCGCACCAGGAATCGCGCGGGCAAAACCCTTCATGAATCAAACATTTGTTGAGGGCGAGCTTTCCCTCGGCGGCCTCGATGACGTCTAACAACGTAATCTCCTCCGCCGGCCGGGCCAACTCAATGCCGCCGCCGACGCCGCGATGCGACCGCACGAGATTCGCCCGGGTTAACAATTGCACAATCTTGCGCAAAAAGTTTTCGGGAATATCCCATTGCTGCGCGACGTCATAAATTTGCGAAATCGTGCCCGCCGGCTTGGCGGCCAAATGCAACATTGCGCGCACCGTGTACTCGCCCGTCATCGTTAATTGCAGCACAACAACCTCGACAATAAAAATTTGGGCTTCACAGCGAAGAAGTGAAATGAGACTACTTTTATCTTCTTAAGACAGGAATAGAGTATTCCAATTTTATGCCAAGCGCGGCAGGCTTGATTTTTATTGAGATGCAATGCGTGCCCCGGAATCATTTTTTGCAGTTTTGAGAAATTTGGTGGAGAAATTAATAATAATGAAAAAACCAACC
>CAYUVM010000937.1:0-1693 GCA_964447935.1 uncultured Cytophagia bacterium
AGCAAGTGAGCCAGGCGTTTTTCGGCGACCGTCACGATGTGTTTAAAAAAACCGTTCTCGTCCCCTTTCCGAGCAAAGGCATGTGGCGCATTGGTTTCATCGTCCGCGAACCCAGTCGCGAAATAAAAAATGCCCTTGGCGATGAAGTTGTGACCGTGCTCGTGCCGCACACGCCCAATCCCACCTCCGGCTTTGTGGTTTTTTTTCCAAAAAGCGAAGTGATCGAAATCGAGATGCCGGTGGAAGATGCGTTGCATTTGATTATTTCCGGCGGCACGGCGCTGCCGAAAAATCGTAAACCGCTGCAGATGATGTTGACGCGTGATAATGTCGAAAGCTTACAGAGCAAAGCTCGGGAGCAGGCGAAATAACATTGTGTCACCGGAAGTCATGCTTTTTCGTGCCGCCCCAACTGGTATTCTGCGCAGATTGCCAGCCCTTATGTTGCTGATTGGTTTTGCGGCCGGCCCGGCTGGTTCGGCGCTGCCGGATTCATTGGCGAACCGCGATTCAACCATGAGCCGCAGCCCGGTTCGCTCTACCCCGCTCTCGACACGCATGGTCGAAACTTTTTTTGGGCATGACATTGCGATTTATAACTGGTTGACCCGGATTAGCATTGAGCAAACCCTATCTTCGCGCTGGCAATTGACGGTACTGGAAAATTTTAATTCTACTTTGCAAAGCCGGCCGGATCGCTGGAAAGATGATCAGCAGGCGGAATTTATTTTACGCCGCGCGCCCTGGGAGGCAGCGGGCATGCTCACGGGCTGGCAGTGGCAATTAGCGGCGAATTCCAAAATCTTTCGTGACGAGTTTTCCCGTCTAACGGTTGAAACCCGCAACAACGATTTCGCCCTTTCCAGCCTGTCTTCCCGCCTCGAGCGCCAATTGCGCCCCAATTTGTGGGTAAGCGGACAGGCCGGCTATCGTCTCGAAAACCTTTTGAGCCGAAACGACCACGGGCCGACGGGCAAATTCAGTGTCGCGCTGGCGCCGACGTTGTGGCAAAACTATTATCATCGTTTGGACGCTGAAGCTGAAATTAACCAACTGGGCGAACGCCGCAATGACGATTGGCGCGTCAGTTACGGTGTGTCGCGGCAATTTGAAAATGCCACCAGCGATTCGTTGTTTCTGCACTTTTCACATTTGCGCCGCGACAACTACTTTGCCGACATTGACACGCTCTATATTGATTTATTGAACCGAACCCGGCGCGCTTTGGAGAACCGACTCGATTATCGCATCAACAATAATTGGCGCCTGGCGCTGCGCACCGAGTTGGGGCAAGCAGACGTTGATATCGGACGCCGCTTGCTCGCCGCCACGAGCGGGCCGAATGCCAGCCGGCGGGTAACGGCGTTTCAACACACCGATTTTGACACGCAGCAGCGTGCCGAATTACAATGGCAGCGCCCGAATCTTTATAATGAATTTTCCGTACAATTTTTTTCACAGACCATCGACTATTCCGAACAGGCGAACGCCTCCCCCCTTTTTCGGCGTTATGCCGGCGCCGGGTATGATTCGGAAGATTGGCATTTGCGCGCCAACCATCGTTTGCATTGGCGCCTCAGCAATCGCGACTCTTTGGGTTGGGCGGACAGCGCCACACGCCAAACCCATGAAACCGGCAATCGCACCAATCCCGACGATTTTGATCGTCTAATCTTTCAGGCCCGCTTGTTTT
>CAYUVM010000938.1:0-1678 GCA_964447935.1 uncultured Cytophagia bacterium
TCGTCTCGTCGGAAGTCGCGCCGTTTGCCAAAACCGGGGACTTGGCGGAATTTTCAGCGGCTTTGCCCGGGGCGTTAAAAAATCTCGGCCATGAAGTGCGCGTGATGATGCCGAACTATCGCTCGGTCAACGAGCGGAAATACACGCTGCGCGATGTGATTCGTTTGAAAGAATTTGCCGTTCCCGTTGGCAATCAAACGTTGAAGGCCAACGTGAAATCCGCGTTTCAGCCGGACTCGAAGGTGCAGGTTTATTTGCTGAATTACAAGCCGTTTTTCGACCGCGACGGATTGTATCAAAATTCCGCCGGCAGCGATTATCATGACAATGCCGACCGGTTTATTTTTTTTTGCCGCAGTTGTTTGGAGACTTTGAAGCTGTTGCAGTGGCAGCCGGATATCATTCACTGCAATGATTGGCAATCAGCGTTGATTCCGGTTTATTTAAAAACATTGTATAAAGACGATCCGTTCTTCAAGGATACCGCGGTTCTACTCACCGCGCATAATGTGGCTTTTCAAGGCATTTTTGAGTCGGCAACGATGATGAAAATCGGCCTACCCGCAGAGTTGTTTTCTCCCGGCAGCGATTTGGAATTTTTTGGACAGATGAATTTTCTCAAAGCCGGGTTGCTGGCCACCGATTATGTCGGCACCTTGAGCCGGACATATGCTGAGGAAATTCAAGGCGCGGAATATGGCAAAGGCTTGGAAGGGGTGATGAAATTGCGCAAACAAAACTTGACC
The DNA here is from genome assembly GCA_964447935.1 of uncultured Cytophagia bacterium. GTDB lineage: Bacteria > Zhuqueibacterota > Zhuqueibacteria > Zhuqueibacterales > Zhuqueibacteraceae > Zhuqueibacter. The sequence goes on from CAYUVM010000938.1 coordinate 747, forward strand.
GGCATTCTCAACGGCGTGAATTATGCCGAGTGGGACCCGGAAGTTGATCGTTTTATTGCGCAAAAATATTCCGCCGCCAATCTCGACCCCAAGCTCGAAAACAAACAGGAATTGCTCAAACGCGCCGATCTCAATTTTAATGCTGAAACTCCAGTGTTGGGTATGATTACGCGTTTGGAAAGCCAGAAGGGGTTCGATCTTTTGGAGCAAGCGTTTGAGGAGATCATGGCGTCGGGCGTGCAAATGATCATTCTCGGCACGGGCGAAGAGAAATATCAAAAACTGTTGAGCCGGCTGGTGAAGAAATATGCGCGCCAACTGGCCGTGCATTTTCGTTATGATCAAACGCTGGCGCATTTGCTGCAAGCCGGCGCCGATATACTGCTGATGCCGTCACACGATGAACCGGGCAGTGTTACGCAACTCCAAGCGCAACGCTATGGCACGATTCCGTTGGTCTATGCCACCGGCAGCCTGGCGGAAACGGTACAAAATTACGATGCCAAAACCGAAAGCGGAACCGGCTTCGTGTTTAAAAAATACACCGCTGAAGAACTGGTCAAAACGCTGGAGCGCGCTCTAAAGTTGTTTCAAGATAAAAAACGCTGGGTGAAACTCATGAAAAGTGCGATGAAGCAGGACTTTTCATTGAAAGCAACGGCAGAGCAATATACTAAAATGTTTACTCGGTTGGCGGCACGGACGAAGAAATAATGCGGATGTTTCCACATGATGATGTTCTTAATATAAACGTTATCCACGCCATCAATCTCGCGCCCAATCGCGGCCCGCTAAAAACCGGAAATGGACTGAATCCATCGCAAGAGATGGATAATCAATCAACTCAACTGGTTAAAAACCGCCTGTCTCAAGCCTGAACAAGATGTTTCCGGGCTGAACAGAAGGAAAAGACTGCGCGAAAAAGGTGGACG
>CAYUVM010000939.1:0-1673 GCA_964447935.1 uncultured Cytophagia bacterium
GGTCAAAAGGGAAGCAAAAATTTCCATAAACCTGAATTTTGCAATAAAACAAAAATCGCAGCAAAAACGTTTATTAGTCTGTTACAAGTGATATCCTTGCCAAAAAAGCAAAGACTTTTCAACACAGAGAAAACCGAGTCAACAGAGATTGCAAAGCCAAAGAGGGTTTTCAAGTATTATCGTCTCTGTTTGCTCCGTTTTCTCTATGTTGAATCTCTTTTGGTTGCGGCTCGTCCGCGTTAGGTAAAATATTATTTAGCGTTGTTATTAAAAAATGTCAACCGTCTTATCAACTGTTCGCGAAACCAGCGGGTTTCGTATAACACGACAAACAGAATCACCATACCCTGAATGACTTCGGCGAGTACCGGCGAAATGCCCAGGTTGCGTTGCAAAGCGCGGGCGCCGGATTCGAGCGCGCCAAAGAGAAAAGCGGCGGGCAAGACGCCCAACGGATGCAGGCGTCCGAGCATCGCCACCGCAATGCCGGTATAGCCATAACCCGGCGAGATATTTTCATACAGCCGGCCCGTCACGCCGGCGACTTCAATCGCGCCGCCAATTGCCGCCACCCCTCCGCTTAAGGCGAGGGCAATGGCAATATGCCGCGACACATTCATGCCGGCGACCCGCGCGGCGCGGGGATTCTGCCCGATGACCCGCAGCCGAAATCCCATTGGCAAGCGAAATAAAATAATCCACAAAATAATGGCAAGCAACACAACGATGAGCACGCCACTGTGCAGCCGCGTCCCCGGCCAGAGTTGGGGCAAACGTGCAAGGTCAATAAGACGATCTGACTGCGGATAAGTTCGCGCGGCTTCTTGTAAAGGGCCGTGCAAAGCATAACTGAGCAACTGCACCATAATGGCATTCAACATGATCGTGCTGATAACTTCCGACACGCCGCGTTTTTCGCGCAACCAGCCGACCATCATGCCGAGAATTGCGCCGGATAAAAAAACGCCAACCGTTACGCACAACCAGAAAAAAGGCGTAAAAAAGTTAGTTGTGCTCACCCCGAAAATGGTAATCGTCATCGCCCCCGCAATGAATTGGCCTTCGGCGCCAATATTCCAGATGCCAGCGCGAAAAGCCAACGCCACCGCCAGCCCAGTGCAAACCAGCGGCGTTGTTTTCAGCAACGTCTCACTCAAACTGTAAATATCGCCAAAGGCCCCCTCCCAGATCGTGCGCAGCACAAGAAGCGGCGATTGATTGAAAAAGCTAACCAGCAGCGCGGCCGCCAGCGAGGCACTGATGAAAGCTAAAATCGAGGGTAACAGCGATAGCAAAAATTCTCTCGAGGTCTCAGTGAACCGTCGCACTCGCCCTCCCGGTCATCCAAAGTCCAACCTGTGTTGCAGAGGTTGCCGCCGTGGCCCAACCCATTAACCGGCCTGCGTGCATTACAAAAAACCGGTCACACAACGCATAAATTTCTTCAAGGTCTGTCGAAAACAACAAGATCGCCCCGCCACGCTGTTGCATATTGCGCAGACGGGTATAAATGGCAGCAGTGGCCGCAACATCGACGCCCCATGTCGGATTCATGGCCACCAGCACGTCGGGATTGGTGCTGAGCGCGCGCCCGAGCAGAAATTTTTGCTGATTACCGCCGGAAAGCTCGCGTAATTTTTGTTCCGGGCCTCTGCAGACCTTGAAGAAATTTA
>CAYUVM010000940.1:0-1671 GCA_964447935.1 uncultured Cytophagia bacterium
AGGGACTCATTATTTCCGAAAGTTTTGCCGGCATGGACGATGCGGATCGCCAGGATCATGTCTGGGATTTATTGGAATCCAAATTAAGCCAAACCGAACAGCGCCGCGTGTTGAGTCTGATCGCTTATACGCCGGAAGAATATCGCGCCTTCAAAGAAGAGTAGCGTCACACAGACGGCCCACCTGCCTGTGTTATCCAGATCATTTATTTTGCTGACGAAACAACGATGACGACAGACCACGATGCCCAAGCTCTTGTCATCGCGACGCAACTTCTCGGCCTCGACGCGAAGTGGTTGCAGGCCTTCGACCTTGAAGATCCCTTTAACGATAATCTGCGGTTGCGCGGGTTTCTGTGCCAAAAACCGGATCAGCGCTACGGGGCGCTGGCGCTAACGCACATCGGTGAGCTTGCCGCGCCGCAACTTATTCTCGCCACGCCGAAATTGCACTATCCCTTCGGCAAAGACGGCGCGTTTCATTTTCCGCCCATCAAAAAAATTTCTCTTTACGAAAAACTGGATGGGACGAATGTGCTGGCCTACCGCTATCGGGACGGCGCGGGTGCATGGCATGTGACCTACAAGCTGCGTTTAGCGCCGATCTTGCGCAACAGCCGCTGGGGCCCGTTTCTCGATATGTGGCGGGAATTGCTGCGTCAGCATCCCACCATTCCGCAACTCGTCGAAACCAACGATTGCCATCTCAGCTTCGAAATGTACGGCGGGCGCAACACCCATTTAATCGTGTATGAAACCGATCTCGCCGTCGCCGCCTTATTTGGCATCCGCCGTGACGCGAGCATTGTGCCGCCGTTCAAACTGAATTTGCTGGGCGTGCCGAGCGCTCCGCTGGCCGGCGAATTGATCGCGGGCGAAGATCCGGTCGCCCAATACGCCGCGATTCGCGCTGAAATGGAACAACGCAACCAGCGCACGGAAGATGAAAAGCTCCTCGGCACCGAAGGCACCGTTTGGTATGTTGAAGAGCCGGAGGGGCGCATCACCATGTGGAAATGCAAGCCCGAGTCCGTCGAAGAGATTCATTGGGCCACGGGCATCAACAAGAAGGCGGTCATCGCGACGTGCTGGAATCTGCTGGAAACCAGCGATGAATTGAATTACGAAACGTTGCTGCCGCTTCTGCTTGAGGAATACCAGTTGCGCGAGATCGAAATGTTTCGCCTCCACATCGACAATTGCCTCAAACAAGTGAACGCCGAATTTGTGTTTAAAGAGCGCGTCTTAATGGAATATGACAAACTCGGCCAGTCCATTCACGGCAACAAAGGCGAAGTGATGCGGATGTTGTCGCCGCATTTTCGGCGGGAAGAAATGAAAAAAATTTATACACTGCTGGTGCGAAATCGTTAGCTGGACATCATTGGAGGCCCCACGCCAGGCCCGGCTTAGCGCCGTTTAATTCAGACAAAAAATTTTTTAACAGGAAATCCATGCAACTCTTCGACGTTTACCCACTTTATGATATTGAGCCGGTGCGTGCCCGTGAAGTTTATCTCTGGGATAAAAATGGCGGGCAATACCTCGATTTCTACGGCGGCCATGCAGTGATTTCAATCGGGCATAGCCATCCACATTACATACGCAAACTCACCGAACAACTCGAGCGCCTGGGTTTTTATTCAAACTCGGTGCAGATTCCACTGCAAAA
>CAYUVM010000941.1:0-1667 GCA_964447935.1 uncultured Cytophagia bacterium
TCGGTGCCGATTGACGCGGACAAACAATTTGAGCGGATGAAGATTTTGTCGGTGGGCGAATTATTTGGCCGGGCGATTATGCGCATACACAACGAAGAATCCATTAGTTTTTTATTTGATTAAACGCCACAAGTCATTAAAAATAAAAAGTCGTTTTTTTGGAGAAAAAGATGTCAGAAGCGTTATTAAATTTGTCCGTCCGTCAAGGCACTGGCAAGAAAATCGCGCGCCAGGCTCGCCGGGCCGGCGCCATCCCCGGAATTTTTTATACCCATGGTCAAAAAGCGATTCCGGTGGCCATGGAAGAAAAAGCCTTGCGCACGGTGATCGTCAGCAAGGCCAATTTGATTGACCTGAAATTCGCCGATGGGCGCGTTGAAAAATGCGTCATTCGCGAAGTGCAGCGGGATCCGCTTTCCAGCCGCCTGTTGCATGTCGATTTGATGGGCATCAAGTTGACCGAAAAAATTCGCGTCAAAGTGGCGGTGCGCTTAAATGGCTCCCCCGCCGGCGTTAAAGAAGGCGGCACGCTGCAAGCGATGTTGCGTGAATTGGAAATCGAATGCTTGCCGCTGGATATTCCTGAAGCCGTTACGGTCGAAGTGAGCCATTTGAAGATTCACGATACGATTCACGTCAGTGATGTACAGATAGAAAAAGTCCGCATTCTCAACGATCCGGCACATGTGGTGGCAACGGTATTGCCGCCGAAGTTGGAAGAAACGCCGGCGGCTGCGGATGCGACCGCCGAGAAAGCGGAACCTGAGGTCATCGGCCGTAAGAAAGAAGACGCTGAAGGCGAAGCCGCTGAAGACGATGGCAAGGGTAAAGCTAAAGGCAAAGAAGAAAAGAAAGAGAAGAAATAAATTTACCAGCGTCGGCCTGGTGATTTGGAAACTGTTGAAGCGATGTCAATCCCGCCGGCAATCGTAATGATTGCCGGCAGTAAACTCCTTCCTCACGCAGATTTCCCCTTCAGGCGTAGCCTGCGGGCACCGTGCCCGGCCTCTCTTTTTAATTGCCAGCAGTGGCATGTCTGAAAAGCATCTTATCGTCGGTTTGGGAAATCCAGGCCCGCGTTACAGCGAAACGCGCCACAATGTTGGCTTTAAAGTGGTCGAGCGTTTGGCCGAAAAACTGCATCTTAATTTCCGCGCTGGCAAGGGCGAGTACCTGATCGCTTCCGGCACCGCGGAAGTTCTGCTGCTCAAACCGCTGACCTACATGAACAACAGCGGTTTAGCCGTGCGCCATGCCGCCGATTATTTTGATGTCGCCCTCGCCCGGATTCTCATTGTTTTTGATGATTATCAATTACCGCTGGGAAAATTACGCTTGCGCGCCAGTGGCAGCGATGGCGGGCACAACGGCATGGCCTCGGTGATTCAGCACCTCGGCACGCCGGAGGTGGCGCGCCTGCGCCTCGGCATCAGCGCCGAATTTGGCAAAGGTGAAATGGCCAATTATGTCTTGGCGACGTTCTCCCGCGCCGAACAGAAATTGCTGCCGGAAATTTATGATCGCGCAGTTGCAGCCGCCAGCAGCTTTATGGTGGACGGCATGCAATCGACGATGAACAAATTTAACGCTTAAGAACTAAACCAATAATCAATTTTGTAAGGAGGTGAAAACCGATTGAGACTGTATGAAACCACCGTCGTGATTGA
>CAYUVM010000942.1:0-1664 GCA_964447935.1 uncultured Cytophagia bacterium
TTTTTTTCCACTGGTGTTGGTGCTCTATTCAATCACGGCCGCAGCTTTGCTCTTTTCCGGCGCGTGATTAGAAACCGCTTTATTGCGTGCGATTACAGTGTTGGTCATCGCCTGCCCCTGCGCTTTGGGCATGGCGACGCCGCTTGCCATTGCCGCGGGGATTGGTTACGCGGCGCGCCGTGGCATTTTGATTCGTGACGGCGCAGCGCTGCAACTCGCAGGAAAAGTTTCCACGGTGGTTTTCGACAAAACCGGCACGCTGACTGAAGGTAAATTTTCCGTGCTTAATTTTAGCGGCGGCGAATTGGCCGCGAGCACGGCACGGCGTCTCGTCGGCTCGCTGGAACAAGCTTCCAATCATCCATTGGCTGTTGCGATTGTGGAAGCTTGCCAAGACCACCACCTTGCCTTCTTTGAAACTAGCGAAGTGCAAATCGCCGAAGGAAGAGGGATCAGCGGTTTGGTGTTGGCGGCAGAAAATCCGACACGAGTCGTTATCGGCAACGAAACCTTTGTTCGGGAAAACGGTTTTGCGATTCCCCGCGAACAACGCGAGCTTGTAGAGCGCGAAGCGGAGCGTGGCCGGACTGTGGTTTTCTATGGCATCGCTGGATGCGCCAACGCTGGTTATCTCGTGTTGGGCGATTCATTGAAGCCCAATGTGCAATCTGTTGTCACGGAACTGCAGAGACTGGGCGCCACCGTGCGCTTGCTTTCCGGCGATGCGAGATTGACCACGGCAGCGGTGGCACAACAAGCCGGTATTGTCGAATTTATCGCGGAAGCGCGCCCCGAAGCGAAAATCATTACCATTCGGGATTTTCAAAAACAGCAGCAAATCGTGGCGATGGTTGGCGATGGCGTAAACGACGCGCCGGCTTTGGCGCAAGCTGAAGTTGGAATCGCCATGGGCAGCGGCACCGAAATCGCAATCGCCTCGAGCGCCATCACCATGATGCGTGATGATCTCGCGCTCGTACCTGAAGCCATTCAGCTTTCGCGCCGCACCGTGCGCACAATCAAACAGAATTTGACCTGGGCCTTTTTTTATAATGCCATCGGCATCGTCATTGCACTCGCCGGTTGGCTGAATCCGTTAATGGCGGTTTCGGCGATGTTGGTGAGCAGTTTGTCGGTGGTGGGCAATTCGATGCGGTTGCATGAAGGCAAAGGCCAGACGCTCGAGAAATTATTGGAGATTCTCGTGCCGTGGCGAGAGCCGAAAGCAATTTAACTGTAACCCAACTTTTTTGAGGACTGATTTTACGGAATGGTTATGGAGAAGAATTTTGCCAAAAGCATGACGTTTAGATATGTTTTTGCCCTGAGTGTTTTGGCGCTGATCGCCATTACCTCGGACCACCTTCTCCAAAAAGAAATTGAAGCCGAGCGGCTAACTGTTCAAGCACACTGTCTTCAAGCTGCTCTTTCCCGCTGATAATAATCCACCCCCGTTCGGCTGGCAGGCTGATGAGTTTACTGCCTTCTGCCTTTGCTAAAATACCCTTACCTAAAGGAGTAATAACCCCTTTCTGACTGTTGAGCTTCTGCTCAGCAAATTCGTCGAAGTTGAATTTTTCCGGTTTTGGCTGGGAAGCGATGAAAATGTTCGGCTTGTTCGGCGCGGTTAGCCTATACAACACAACTTGCTCCTCCTTCTTAAA
>CAYUVM010000943.1:0-1664 GCA_964447935.1 uncultured Cytophagia bacterium
GCGCTCAAACTCATCAAATTTGACGGGACATTTTGGCAATGCGAAAAGGTTGTCGCCGTTTTCGGGAAAGCCGCTAAATCCGTATGCGTGATTTTGTTGAGGCCGTGGTTAAGCGTGCCGATCCATAAATTTCCCTCACGATCTGCCGCGATGGCGCTGATAAAATTGCTGCTCAAACTCTGCGGGTTGGCCGGATCATGTTTAATACTCATGAACTGGTTCTGGGTCCGATCAAACCAATTTAATCCACCACCGAAGGTGCCAACCCATAATCTGCCAGCACGGTCCTCGCAAAGCGCCCGAATCGAAACGGGATTTTTTCTCTTCGGATTTACCTGCGGAATTTGATGATGAATAAATTTTACTTTATCCGTGGTTGGCAAGCTTGATGGCAGTTCGGTATTCAACAGTTGTTCCACTCCTTCTTCCGAGCCGACCCACAGCGTGCCGCGGCTATCTTCTAAAATGGTCCAAACGATGTTGTGGCGTAGGCTGGTGGAGTCATTTGGATCGTGCAAATATCGCGTAAAAGTTTCGCTTGCACGATCGAATCTATTGAGGCCGCCGCCCCAGGTGCCAATCCACAAAAAGCCCCGGCGATCTTCGTGAAGGGCGATGATATCGTTGTAAGAAATTGAATGCGGGTTGCGGGGATCGTGACGGTAGGTGGTGTATTGCCGCCCATCATATTTTACCAAGCCGTACATCGTGCCAAACCACATTAACCCGTAACGATCCTGATGAATGGCGTAGACGAGATTATGTGAAACGCCCTGTTCGAGCGGCAGATGATCAAAGCGCGTCTGTTGCGGTTGCGCGTGGGAGCGTTGTGCACACAGCGCGATAAATAAGCAGACGAAAATTGGTATTTTGTGCGTTGTGGTGCTCATTAAGGAAAAAGACTCTTGTCGTTGTAGCAGCTTAAAGAATTCTCCGCGTTAAAATCCGGCCACCGAATTCTTTTATCGCTTGGCCGCTTTTCATCCATGAAAATTTCTATTTTCAACTTCATGAGGCTCCCAAGGATTCGAGGTATTTCAACACCGGCGCCGCTTCGGCGCCGCCTTTTTTCGCGTGATGCAAAAACGTCAACCCGTGCGGGCCTTTGGATTTGAGAATTTCCGGATAAGCCGTGAGCATGGCTTTCACCACCTCGAGCTTGCCCAACATGGTCGCGACGAAAATATCCATACGGCAACCCTGTTGAATGAGAAATTCGGCAATGTCTCGGTGGCCCATGTGGCCTGCTCCGCCCAGCGCTGTTTCGAAGTCGCCACCGCCCCAATCCCATGTCGCATTCAGCAGACCCGGATGTTGTTCCAGAAGTTCTTTGACCCGGTCGAATTTGCCATGCCCGGCAATCACAAACTCTTTCACCAAATCCGGCGCCAGAGCCGGTGGTTTGTTTGATTGTTGCGTTTGTGGCAGCATCCCTTTTGGCACCAAAAAAATTTCACCAGCGCCGACGACGGCAAGTCCCAAAAAATTTCGGCGCGACAGCCCGGAAGATTTCATAAACATTTCATCCTTGTATTCAGGTTCGCGGTAGCTTAAAAGATGGATTTTATTGATGGACGGCAAAAAGCGCAGATCGTTTATCAAGATTTTTGGTAACTATTCAGCTATTGAGCAAAAAGATTTTACAAGATATTTAAAAAAGTCTG
>CAYUVM010000944.1:0-1661 GCA_964447935.1 uncultured Cytophagia bacterium
GGCGTCGAGCAAATATGAGAGGCAGCCTTTTCCGTCGCGGCGAATGTGCAGAAACGTGATCGCCGGATTTTGCAATTTGATTGGCGCGACGCTCCACGCGTTGCTCCAATCATACATACCGCCACGCAGGCTGAGCGCTTTGTAACCGGCTTGGGTGGCGAGCCTCGCCGCCATCTTGGAAGCCATGCCGCGGCGGCAAACCATCACGTACTCGCGCTCTTTCGGATACGTTTGGATCCCCGCGAGAAACGGTTCGTAATCCTGCGTGTTGAGCGCAATGTATGTCGGCAAATTGTGTGCGCCGCCGATGTGCCAGTCATTGTATTCGTTGGCCTCGCGAATATCCACGACTTCGAGATTGTCTCCGGCATGAAGCCGTTGCAGTAAGGCTTGACGGTCAATTTCGAGGATTTGCATGGTTTACTCTCCGCTTGATGAAAAGTGAATGATTTCTTAAAATGTTCAAGATTGCGAAATGTCATTCCACAGGAATTTTTTATCGCGAGCATTGCCTGCCGAGAAACAAGATTTTTCCAGAATGACCCCCCAAAAAAGGATAGCCGTGATGCCACAGGGAGCTGTCGCTAATCGGCCTTATCCGCTTTCAAAGTTTTAGACTCCGCCAGCAACTCCCCGAAATGCATCTGCACTTTTGCCACCGCCTTCACAATATCTTCCACTTCTTTTTCCGTGCCCATCAGCGCCGTTTGCGGAATCCACACGGCTTCTTCGTCGCCGGCGCGTTCGGTCACGGGCAGATTCAACTCGCGATAGTTGATGCCTTCGATCCACGGATGTTGGCGCGGGTCGAGGGCGAAGAGCTGTTCGCGATACAACGGCGTGTAGCCTTTGTGGCAATAAATGCCCTCGGCGCGCAATGCATCGATGAAACGATCGCGCGACAACCCGTCGAAAGCCTCGGCGTCGTAGCGGAAAATGTAAAGATGGCGCGCATGCCGTGTCACCTGCGGATGCACGAGCAGCGGCTTGATGCCGGGGATGTCGCGCAGCCGCTCATCGAGATAGTGCGCGTGCTGATCACGACGTTGCATGTCATCGGCAATCGTGGCAAGCTGGGCCGTGAGCAGCGAAGCTTGAAACGCGCCCAAACGAAAGTTACCGCCGAGCACACGATGCTCGTACCACGCGCCCTCGCGCACGCGGCCGCAATTTTGATACGAGAAACAAACGTCGTTCAACGCTTTGTCGTCGGTGATCAGCGCGCCACCCTCGCCCGCCGAGAGATTTTTGCTCGACTGAAAACTGAACGAGCCGATATTGCCAATCGCGCCGACGCGCCGGCCTTTCCATTCCGCGCCGTGCGCCTGCGCCGCGTCTTCGATGACGGGCAGATGGTGCCGCTGCGCAATCGCAAGAATCGCGTCGAGATTCGCGGGTTGTCCGGCGATATGTACGGGCATGATGGCTTTCGTCGTCGGCGTGATCGCCGCTTCGATTTGCGCCGGATCGAGGTTGTAGGTTTCCGGATCAATATCGACGAACACCGGCACCGCGTTTACCAATAGCACCGAACTGGCGGTGGCGATGAACGTGTAGGCTGGAATGATGACTTGATCGCCGGCTTTGACGCCGCAGGCTTTGAGCGCGATCATCAGCGAGGCGGTGCCATTGCAGATTGATAATGCATATTTCGCCTGCTG
>CAYUVM010000945.1:0-1660 GCA_964447935.1 uncultured Cytophagia bacterium
ATGCCGCCGCAACCCTGTTTTTACAGCCTGAAACCACGAAGTCAGAAAGTTGAGACATTTACTAAATTACATCAAGATTTGCTCTTGCGCAACTGCTTTTTAGCCATATTTTACTTGACAAAGCACCGGCTTTTTGCTACTATAGCCCTGCCACTTTAAACCAGTTATCGGTTTCGGTCACGTTCACGCGAGGAGGAAAAATGTTCAAGCATATTTTGTACAACAGGCTTTCCAAAGCGAAGCCTTGGGGTATTGCGTTAAGCTGCGGTTTGTTGGTAACAACCTGCCAGCAACAGCAACCGGCCAGCGAGAATTGCGCTTATGTGAATTTCCAAACGCCCGGCGCAGTGCAAGCGGCGGGCGTGCAAATGATCAAGCTGCGTGAAGGTTATCGCGTTTGGACCAAACGTTTTGGCAATGCGCCGATGAAGGTGCTGTTGCTCCACGGCGGCCCCGCGGCCACGCATGAGTACATGGAGTGTTTTGAAAGTTTTTTTCCGCAGGCTAACATCGAGTTTTACGAATATGATCAACTCGGCTCGTATTACTCCGATAAGCCCACCGGCGACAGTCTGTGGACGTTGCCGCGTTTCGTGGAAGAAGTCGAACAAGTGCGCGTCGCGCTCGGTTTAAACAAAGATAATTTTTATTTGCTCGGCAACTCGTGGGGCGGCATGTTGGCGATGGAATACGCGCTGAAATACCAGGCCAATCTCAAGGGTTTGATCATTTGCAACATGACCGCGGATTTCGACAAATACGAAGCGTACAACAACCAGCTTCGCAGCCAAATGCGCCCATCGCTGATCGACACCCTGAGCGCGTATGAAACGAAAGGCGATTATCACAACCCGGATTACGTTAATCTCGTTTTTGCGGAATATTACACCAAACATCTCTGCCGCCTGGCGGAATGGCCCGAAGCCGTGACGCGGAGTTTCGGGCATCTCAATCAGCATGTTTATGAATACATGCAAGGCCCCAGCGAGTTTGTTCCTGGCGGTATTTTAAAAGGCTGGTCAGTGTGGAATCGCCTGCAAGAATTGACCGTCCCGACGCTGACGGTCGGCGCCAAATACGATACGATGAATCCCCAAGAAATGGAAGAGATGAGCAAGCTGGTCAAAAACGGCCGTTACTTATATTGTCCGAACGGCAGTCATTTGTCAATGTGGGATGATCAGCAAGTTTTTATGGCGGGCGTGGTCGATTTTATCAAAGATGTTCACGCCGGCGAATTCCCGGTCAAATAGTGTGTTAAAAATGTACATCCTTTCATCCGTTGGCCCGTCGCGGCAAAACTTCTATACGTTGGTAAATTATTGCTTATGAAATTACAGAAGAAAATCTTCATCGCGCTGGCGGGCAATATCGGCGTCGGCAAAACCACGGCGGCGAAAGTTCTCAGTCAACATTTTGGGTTGGAGTTGTTCGATGAGCCGGTGATCGACAACCGTTTTCTCCGCGACTACTACGCTGAGATGCGGCGCTGGTCATTCACGTTGCAGTTGGAGTTTCTCATTCGCCGTGTCGAGCATCATGAGTTGATTCGCACGGTGCCGAAAAGCTGCGTGCAGGATCGCACGTTGTATGAAGATCCGGAGATTTTTGCCAAGTATCTGCACGGCCTCGGCTGCATGGATGATCGCGAGCTGGATTT
>CAYUVM010000946.1:0-1658 GCA_964447935.1 uncultured Cytophagia bacterium
TAAAAACGGAAGACTGGCGTCTGAATGATGCCAACCTGCAGATTGTCGATCGGCTTGCCACGCCCTCAGATGCCCTGCCGATCAATGGTGGGCGGGAAGTTTTGATTTGCGATACCGGTAAAAATCGCGTCATTGTGATCGATGTCCGAACGCGCCGTGTTGTCTGGGAATTTACCAAGGCCCCGAACGACAACGTCGCGCTCAATGCACCGGTGGATGTCGACCTTGATCCGGTGACCGGCTATTTCGTGATCACTGACCAAAACAACCATCGCGTGTTGATGGTGGATCGTGCCAGCAAAGAAAACCGTTGGCAATTCGGCACGGGCCAGGCAGGCAAAGGCGCCGATAGATTAAGCAGCCCAACAGACGCCGACGCGTTGCCAGGCAGCCGTGTTTTGATTTGCGATGCGGGAAATAAGCGTCTCATTGAAGTTAATAACGCCAAGCAGATTGTTTATACTTTTGCGCATCCGTTGGAAGATTTGCGCGCGGTCAATCGCATTGTCGAAAATATTTCGGACGTCAACAAAACGCTGGTGATCGCCGGTAACTTGCCGATCAGCCAGAATGCACTGCCGCTGCGTTTAGCTTATAGCAGTGAGTTTTTTGATTCCACGCCGCAGAACTTTGATTTTTCTTCTGCCGTTGATTTTGATAGTCTCGGTTTTCCGCGCGCGGCAGTTGATGTGCCCGCCGGGACGCGCCTGCGGCTGCAATTACGCTCGGCCAATGTCATCACTGAGTTGAGCAATTCAAAATGGTACGGCCCCAAAGACACGCTGGATTTTTACACCGGCCCGACCACCGCGATCAACCCGGTTCATGACGGCCAGCGTTTTATTCAATACCGCGCCTTTTTGGATAACGACAATAACCTGCAGAACAAGGTTGATCCATTATTGACGCCGACGCTGCGCAATGTGAAAATTTCTTCGCATTATTTTGATACAAATACTACGGGCACCCTGACTTCGTTGGCAATAACCGACTCGGCGAAGCTCATCATCACGAGTTGGAAGAAACTTGTGGTGAACAGCGTATTGCCCCCTGACCCGCAACAGCGCACGCAATTGCAGGTTACCATCAATATTCGCGATGCAGCCAATCAAAACACCCTTTTCAGTGCGCCTCTGGGCAATACGGCCGGCCTCAATCAATTTGATTTGGCACTGGTTGATCTGTTGCGACGCCGCCAAGCGGTGCGTTTGCAGGCCGTGTTGAAAACGAATAATTCTTCCATCACTCCGCGCTTGAATGACTGGCAACTCGATTGGGAAAACACTCGTTCAACCGCATCGAGCCTCAAGTTTACTGACCCCAGCGGCCGTGCCGTTGATTTTTACCGGGTGGAACCGATCGAAAATAATCCGCCGTTGAATCTCGGTACGGTTTTCCTGGCGCTGGATGATATGAACCTGTTGCCGATTGAAGACGCAGTGAATTTACAGGTGCGAGCGGTTCTCAGCGGCGATCAGCAAACCGTGCAGCTTTCGGAGCAGCCCTCGGGGCTTTTTATTCTCAGCCCCGGTTACCCGGCGGTGATGACGAGCAGCGGTCCGATACGGCTCAATGTTATTGAAGGCAAATCGAAGCGTGACACGCTCACCGTGAGTTATACCGATGGCGCACCAGACGGATTTTGTCCGGTGACATTC
>CAYUVM010000947.1:0-1658 GCA_964447935.1 uncultured Cytophagia bacterium
CCACATGGCCATCGACAAAAATTTCGACCCCGGAGTGGGGTTTGTGTTGCGCTCGGATATTCGGCGCACATTTTTGACCTTCCGCGTCAGTCCGCAACCGAACGGCAGTTTTCTGCGGCGCAGTAACATTTTTCAGTCTTTCACCCACCTCGCTAAAATCGACGGGCGGTTACAAGATTGGGATTATCGTCTCACGTTCTTTAATCAACTCACCAACGGCGACAATCTTAATTTCGGTTATGGCCGCATCTTTGAACGCCTCGAACAACGCTTTGATTTTCGCCCGGCACTGCCGATTCCGGCCGGCGATTATAACAACAATTCACTGAGCGCGGATTATCAAAGCAGCGCCAAACGCCGGCTCACGATTTTTGGCAGCGTGTTTTGGCGAGAGTTTTATGACGGTGATTTATTTAATTGGGGCGGCGGGTTCGGATTTAGCCCCAACGCGCATTGGTCATTTCGTTTGAACTATGATCGCAACCAGGTCGATTTACCGTCCGGCGTCTTGAACACGGATTTGTTGGCGCTGCGCGTGAATTGGGCCTTCAGCACGCGGTTTTTTCTCAATACCCTGCTGCAATACAACAGCGAAACCAACGAGTTGAGCACGAATCTGCGGCTCAATTTTATTCATAGCCCGGGCAGCGATTTATTCATCGTTTATAATGAGAGCCGCGGCCGGGAAGACGAAGATTTTTCCGACGGGCTGCCGGTCCGGAATCGTGAAGTGATTCTGAAATTTACCCGGTTATTGCGGTTTTGAATTTGACGCCGCCGGAATTGGGCACGAAGGTTTTATGTAGAAAATTTTCGTGATCAATTCCGATTTTACCCAGCGGAGGAAGGAATATGCGCGACAAAGGTGTGTTGTTTTACAAGCTTGGCAGTTATGGGTTAATCCTCTTTGCGCTCGTGCACACGCTCAGTTTTTTTACCGATCCGGCGGAACTGATGACGAATGAGGAAGACAAAAGGGTTTGGCAAATCATTCAGACCCATGTCTTCAATATTGGCGGCTTCTCCACCACGACAGAGGCGCTGTTCAGAGGTTTTAATCTGTATCTCGAAATCCTGACTTTGTTTGCCGGCCTGCTGAATGTTCTGGCGGCCAAACATCACGCTGGCAATCCGGCGTTTCTCAAAAGCATGGCCGGCGTGAATCTGATAATGGTCGGTTTGCTGGTGCTCGTCACCGCGATTTTCTTTCATCTCCCGCCGCTAATTTTGTTCGGACTGACCGCCACCTTTTTTCTGGCCGCATTCGTTTTAATTAAAAATTAGGCCAACCGAAGTTGAGAACGGGGTAAGCTGACGAATTGCCGTTTAATGGATTGGGAACAAAGTGTTTAATAGAAGCACAAAGCAAATTCCTTGGACTTTATTAAACATGAACGGAGAAAGAAACCATGTTTACCAATCTCAATTTCTGGGCGATTTTAGTGTCGGGCCTGGTGTACTGGATTCTCGGCGGCATTTGGTACGCGGTGGTGTTCAGTAAATCCTGGCAAGAAGCGCTCGGCTTCCATAACCTGAATGAGACCGAGAAGGCCAGGCTGCAAAAAGAGTTTCCCAAAGCCCTGTAGGCGCATTTCGGCAGCGGCTTGCTGACGATCTTCAAGTTAGCTAAAATTGTGATCGCGTTGGGCGACGATAGT
>CAYUVM010000948.1:0-1655 GCA_964447935.1 uncultured Cytophagia bacterium
GGCTATCGTTGGGACCGGTTGAGCCTGCGCGCCGGCGTGCACAACCTCACGCTCGCGCAATTTGGCGACAAAAATTTCAAACACGAGTACCGGCCCGATCCGGCGCCCTTCCTGGCTTTGGCGTGGCGGTACAAGAGCGCGGAGTTGCGCACCTCCACCAATCAGCAAGCCATGTCATTCGAATATGCGCAACTGTTAGCGCCCGCAAAATTTTGGCGCGGCAAATCGCTCGACACGCAAATCAGCTATCGCACCGGTTTCGATCATTTTTCTTTTCAGGCGCTTCGCCTGCAACTAACTTTACCGGAGACGAAAAGCTGGCGCTGGTCGTTGAGTTATGAAAATGTTTGGTCACGCGAGGGGTTGGCGAACACCCGGGCGTTTGCAAATTGGCAGCAAGCCAGCGTCTTCGATGCGATGGAATCGCTCAATCAAGCGCTGCCGCATCAATCTTTTTTTGTGGGATTAAAGCTTGCCCTGGATCGCAAACCGCAACCGTGGCCTCTGCAGGTGGTGCAACTCAATCTGCTGCAGCCGCATATCTACCGCGCCAAACGCGCCTTTTATGCGAGCAACCCCATCGGCACGATTACTTTGCACAACCGGCACCAACATCCCGTGAAAGCTCAAATCGTGCTCGAAACCAGCAACGGCGCTGGCGTTTATCGCTCGGAAGCCTTTTTGATTCGTGCCGCTGAAACCCAAAGCCAGCCACTCTATCTTTACTTGCAGGATTTGGGCGCCGACAACATTGAATCTTTTGAGCAATTGAATCTTTCCGCGGTGCTGGAAAATCGGACCAAAATTTTGGCGAGTTTACCGGTGACGATCTACGGCAAGAATGCCTGGAGCGGCGATACCTGGGAGCTGAAATATTTCGTTGCCCCGGATGATCCGGCGATTCGAAATCATAGCAAGCAACTTTATTTGAACGCCATTGCCAATGCGGGGACACCCAGCAATCCACCGGACAAATTTTTCTGCCTGCAATCCTTTCTCGAAGCGTTGGGAAAGGCGATGCGGCATATTCCGGATCCGACGACGACGATGATTGTCGATCAAGTCCAATATCCAATCGAAACCTTGTCTAAAGGTGGCGGCGATTGCGAAGATTTGGTGGTTTTTCTGGCTTCGAGCTTGATGGCGGTCGGCATGCAAGCGGCAGTAGTCGATGTCCGGCCTAAAATATCGAGTGACATTTCCTTTCCGACCGCCGCGCCCGGAACGATCGGGCATGTTTTCCTTTTGGTCGATACCGGCATCGACGTCGAATACATGAGTGCGCTGGGGCTTTCGGAGTTTCAAGGCCTCACAAGAAAAAATGCGCGCGGAAAAAATACGATTTGGCTTCCACTTGAAGCTACGGCATTATCCAACGGTTTTGCCGCCGCCTGGCAGGAAGGCGTACGGCAGTATTATCACGAAGTGATCGAAAATGACGGCATGGCTAAGGGCCGGGTGCATGTTTACGATTTTTGAGATGAGGTTTTTATGATCGGCAGATTGTTAATCATTGTTGGATTTCTCGCCCCGGCCGCCGTTTCCCAATCCGAAGTCTGGATCAAGGTTGACAGCGGGACAGTGCTGTATCTGGCGCCGGCGGGCGCGGAATGGATACCCGTTTCCAAAAAGCAAAAGATACCGGCAAAAACTTT
>CAYUVM010000949.1:0-1641 GCA_964447935.1 uncultured Cytophagia bacterium
GTAGCTGCAAGCTTTCAAACGCGATACTCGCGATGCGAAAACGTTGTTTTATCTCGGACTGGTATTGGAGTTTGAAAAGCGGACAAATTTGGCAAGATCGATTTATCAAACCCATCGCACGGTGCCGCGCTTTTCGTCTTATCGGAAACTCATGCGCGCGCGTTATTATCAACTCACCCGCCAGGCGCTGCAGAATGATACGCGCGCCTTATTGGCCCAGGAAAGTGAAGTGAGCGCTGATAGCATTGTCGCCAATGCCGTCGCGGTTTTTCCGTTGCTGTATCAGGGGAAGAATGAGGAAATGGCCGCGTTGAGCAAGGGGTTGGCAGAAATGATAATCACCGACTTGAGCCAGGTGCAACAGCTTGAAGTTGTCGATCGTGTGCGCGTGCAGGCGTTGTTTGATGAGATGGCGCTGGGACAGACCGGCTTGGTAGATGAAGCCACGGCGGCCAGAGTCGGCAGCTTAATCCGCGCGGGCAAAGTGGTGCGCGGCATTTATGAGGTGCGCGATAAAGAACAATTGAACATTGACATGGCGTTCTGGGACGTAATGAAACAAAGTTTTCCGGCGGGCACGACGCATGCGGATGCATTGAAAAATTTATTTCAACTGGAAAAGAGTATTGTGTTCAGTGTGATCGAGGAGATTGGCGTCGAATTGACGGCGGCAGAGAAAGAAAAAATTCAACAGACGCCCACAAAAAATTGGCGCGCCTTTATGGCTTATTGCCAGGGGTTGGCGCGCGAAGATGCAAAGGATTTTGCCGCGGCCGCCAAATTTTATTTGAAAGCCTCGCGGCTCGATCCGGATTTTACCCAGGCGGCTGACAAAGCCGAACTGGCAACCGATGTGGGCGCCGTGAGCGGCGAATTGGAGCAAGTTTTGAGCACGGCGCTGGTGTTGGAAGAGCCGGCCAACGAAAATGATTTAACCCCCAAAGAAACCACCTTGACCATCGAACGGCTGGATGTTTTAGAACAAAATATCGACGCCAATTTCGAGCCGGGGCAAGATAGCCGCGACGCGACCGACGCCGGTTTTAATTTACCGCTTCGCCTACCGCCGCCACCCCCGCCTTTGTAAAATTTTTTGAAGCATTACGTAAGGCGGCATTCACCGTTACTCATAACCTGACGCATTTTTAAACCACCACCAAGACACGAAAATATTAAGACGAGTTTTGTGATAGCTTTTTTTCGTGACTTGGTGTCGTGGTGATTTATAAATTTTGCACGGGAAGATTTACAGCAAACCATTCTCGCGCAGCGTTCGCTCAATTTCTTGCAAAAAAAATGTCTTACCTTCCGCAGAACGAATATCCAATTGCTCAACGTTGATTTGGCAAATCGGAATGCCGTACTTTTTTTGACAAACCTGCGGGAAGGTGGAGTAATACGCATTCAGTCCGGCGAGAAAAACAGCGTCAATGCCGCTTTCTTCCTTGCGCCCGCGTTTGCGAATGCGATCCAACAATGTCGCGACGCGATCGACTTCCAGCATCACAATCAAATCCGGATGCAGCAGTTCGCGATTGAGCCGGTGAAAGTATTCGAAATATAAATCCAGCTCGCGATCATCCATGCAGCCGAGGACGTGCAGATAATTGGCAAATATCTCCGGATCTTCATACAAATTTC
>CAYUVM010000950.1:0-1641 GCA_964447935.1 uncultured Cytophagia bacterium
CGCTACGCCGACAATCTCATCGACAAACGCCGTGATCGTACGGTCGCCGAAATTTTGCGCGAAGTGGAATTTCTTGAGGCGGAGTTGCGCACCGCCTATCGCACCGGCGAATCCGAACATCCAATTTTGCGGCCCTTCATCATCATCGCCCAAAGCCACGGCATTACGCTTGATTATCCCCTAGATCTGTTGCGCGGCGTGCAGATGGATATTCAAATCACGCGTTATCAAAACTTCGAGGAGCTTTATGTTTTTTGTTATCGCGTTGCCGCCGTGGTGGGCTTAATGATGACCCACCTCTTGGGCTACAAAAACGAAACGGCATTTGTCCATGCGGAAAAATTAGGTGTGGCCATGCAGTTGACGAATATTTTGCGTGATGTGCAGGAAGATAAAGAGATGGGAAGAATTTATCTGCCGCTGGAGGAATTTCGCGCCTACGGTTGCACCGAAAACCACGTATTTGAAGAACGCATGACCCCCACTTTCCGCGAGTTGATGAAATTTCAAGTCGAACGCGCCTATTCGTATTATCAAGCCGCCAACGCGGGTATCTCCATGTTGGCGCCGGATTCGCGCTTCGCCATTTATTCGGCAAGCCGGATTTATCGCGGCATACTCAAACGCCTCGAAGCGCGTGATTACAATCCGTTTTTAGGCCGCGTGTACGTGCCGAAACATCGAAAACTCGGCATCATTTTACAGGAAGTGGTGCGCACCAAACTCCTTATAGCGCACGAACGCCTTGCAATGGCTTCCGGCCTGGGATGGCGCTAAATGATCACTGCGCGGCATGCGGCCTGGGCCGACCAGATTTTTCTTTGGTATTTATCGCGGCTCTGCCGGCGGCACTTTCATAAAATCTCGGTGTTGGGTAAAATTCCGGAACCCAATCCTGATTTGCCGTTGCTGTTGCTGCCGAATCACAGCACCTGGTGGGATGGATTTTTTGTTTACTTGCTCAATAAAAAATTATTTCGCCGCAAAATTTATTTAATGATGCTCGAGGCACAGCTTGCCCGTTACAAGTTTTTTAGCCGGCTCGGGGCCTATTCGATCAACCCGCATTCCGCCGTCAGCATCAAAAATTCTTTGCGCTATTCCGTCGCCGTACTGAATGAGAAAATGACCCCGCGGCCGCTGTTGTGCATTTTTCCACAGGGCGAGCTTTTGCCGTGGGATAAGCGTCCCCTGATTTACAAAAATGGCTTGGAAAAAATCTTAAGCGGCTACGGCGGCAAAGTCAATTTACTGCCGCTGGCGATTAAAACCGAATTTTTAAATGACCAGCGCGCGGAGGTTTTTTTACTGTTTGCTGAAAATACTATCACTAATAGCAACACCTTTGGCGGCGTACAAAGCCTGCAAACAAGCGAGGAGATATTGCTTGAAAATTTGCAACAGCGCGTCATTGAAAAAGAAACGGGGTTAGTTTTACTCGATCGTTATCGGCGTTAGACTAAACCTTGCATTTCACGTTAATAACGTAGTCGGAAAAATATTGACTTTCCTGCTCATCGGCATCATTACGGTGCTCAGCGGCGTTTTACTCGTCACAATATTTAACGCCCTCACCGCCCCGATGCTAAAAAATGCCCCCATTCTCAACGCCAAGCCGCGCGTTTCCGTGCTCGTTCCGGC
>CAYUVM010000951.1:0-1638 GCA_964447935.1 uncultured Cytophagia bacterium
CACCTAACACCCGCACCAAATGGAAGTTATCACATCGTTTGCAAGGCGGCTGGGAGTATGACAGCAATATCTTCGAATCCAGCTCGCGCCGTGCGGCAAGTGGTTCGGCGCGATTCATCTTGAACACGCGCGGCGAGCGGCGCTCGTCGCGCTGGCAAATGCAATATCATTATTCCACCGCGCTGCAAGCGTACAACGGTTATCGCAATGAAAATAAGTTGAGTCATGAGGCCGCCGCAGCCCTCGGTGCGCGTTTGCAGCCGTGGTTGCAACTTACGGCGCAGGCTAATGGCACGCTCAAATTTTATCTGGAAAATGCGGCAGACTACGGCACCACTTCCGGCAACACGACTGCGAGTTTTTTTCTGCCGGGGCGTTTTGCCGCCGAGGTGAGCGGTGAAACCGGCCAGCTTGATTATGCCGAAACCGATTTGTATGATTTCACTTTTACCGGCGTGGAACTGACACTGCGCCGGCCCATAGCGGCTACCGGCGCCGTGGCGTTATCGCTCAATCGCCGAACGTTGCACTACGAGCGGCAAAGGTTGTATTATGACGCGCTATCTGGCCTGATTGTCGGTCCGGACAGACAGCGAGACGCACTCACCACTTTGCGTGTGGCCGTGACGTATGGCCGCAAAGTGGTGGCACAATGCGCCGTCGAGGCGCAGCGTAACCGCTCCAACAGTTTTGGCTATGATTTCAACCGGCTGCGGGTGAGCGGCTTGTTGGGTTTTCGTCCGCACGCGGGTTGGATGCTGCGCGCCGCGGGTTTGCTGCAAAGCAAAACCTATCGCGATGATCTGGCGCAGCTCAATCTGCGCGATCTCGATACGGAGCGTGAGCAAAGTAATTTTTTCGTGGTGGATTTAAGCCGCGATCTCTCCGCGGAAATTGCCGTGATGACGCGCGCTGCAATTTATGATAATGAATCGACCGTGCCCGGTGTGTTTTATCGCAAAATCCTGTACTTTGCCGGTTTGGAAGTGCGCTTGTAACGCCGACTTTTGGAGCGGAAAATGAGTTCGATCGCAAAATACCGTATGGCTAAAAACTTCGCAATACTCCATGCGATGTTGACGATAGCGCTCAGCGGCCTCGTTGGTTGTGATCATGATTTGAGCGTTACCGCTAACGACGAAATGCTTTATCGCACGATTGCATGGAATTATCTCGGCGAACGTGAACGCGCTACAGTGATCGGTGATTTAACGACTGCCAAAGTCAGAACTACCCAATGGCAGGGAAAAAACGTCGTATCTGTGATGTTTAACACCCATGACGATGCTTTGCTGGGGCCGATTATCATCTATATCGACCCGCGGACCAAAGCCGTGGTGGGCGGTGCATTAAGGTTCTAATTCTCGTAACACAGCTTTGTTAAACAAAAGGCTTCAGTGCCAAAAAAAACAATCAACCAGGTAAACTTAAAATTCGCAGGAGCTATGAAAAGATATTCCTTCATTCTTTTGATTGCCGCCTTTTTCTGCAGTTGCAACAATACCAATTTGTTTTCTCCGAATAACGACGAGAAGGTACAACAGCGTCTCGACGGCCCGTCCGGCCAGACGATTATTGAAATGCAAATTACCGGCGGCCTGGCCGGCGTGAATCAACAGTTGCTTATCGACGCCAACC
>CAYUVM010000952.1:0-1623 GCA_964447935.1 uncultured Cytophagia bacterium
GGTGTCGATCCGCTCGATTACCGATTCAATTTTCGCGATGATGCGATTTTTCAAGACGTCGAATCCGGCGTGCAATTGCCGACGCAACCCCAGCATCTCCGCGCCGCGGTGCAAAAAGAAATTGACGGCTATCTTGCCTGGTTCAAGCGCCAATGCCGCGAAAATCAAATCGACTACAAGCTGCTCGACACCGCCATGGATTTTGATCAAGCGCTGATGCAATATCTGCTCAAACGGCAACGGCTCGTCGGATAAAATGCCGCACAGCTTAAGGCAACATTTTATCCGTCGCTTTGTGGTCTTCTAAAAACGAACATGGAAATCTTTTTTCTCTGGCTTGCCGGGGCGCTCATTCTGCTCAGCGGTTATCTGAGTTGGCTCTGGTGGCGGCCGCGTTTTCTGTTTAAAAAAAATGCGCCTTCGCCGTTGCCCTCCGGCCGGTTTCAAGTTCGGCTCACCATTTTTTTTCTGCTCTTCGCCCTCGTTCCCGCCGTGCCGTTGATTTTTCTCGTTAGCACTTTGTATACCGGCAGCATGCAAGTTTTATTGATGCCCCAAATGCAGGAGTCGTTGCAGTTGGGGCTGGACGCGATCAAATTTCAACTTGAGGAACGCGCGCGTTTATTTGAACAAGCCGCGCGGCGTGAGCCGTTGACGCCCGAGTTGCTGGCATACTGGGATATTGATTTCTGCCTGCTCTGGCAACGCCAAAACACGCAAATCCAACTGCTCGCGATTGTCGGCGCCGATCTGAACAGCCGGCAACGCGGCCTGGCATTCGGCGCGGATCAAATGAGTGAATTGTGGGGACAGGCCGGTAGTCAATTGAAAAACTCTCAACGCCCGACGGCCCCCGGCGATTCAGCGCCGGTGATTTCCTGCGAGGTTTGGCTGCCGCACTTATCCAACGCCGTGCAGCCCAATAGCCCGTCTTCCGAAATTGCGGAAATGTTGCTCATCAGCTTTCCGGTGGATCCATATCTGATCAAAACCAAATTGAAAATCACCGAAGCGGCGCGGGTTTATAATACGCTGGCGCTAATGAAAGAACGTTTTTTACGCGATAAAATTCTATGGAGCGGCGCCGCGCTGTTAGTGACTTTGCTCAGCGCGTTTTCGGTTTATGCGGCGCGGCGGTTTTCGCAAACGTTGAGCCGTCCGCTTGAGCATCTAACCGCAACGATGGGGGAGGCGGCGAGCGGCAACTTGGCGGTGCGCGCCAACGTTCAAGCGCGGGACGAAATCGGCGTACTCGTTCAGTCGTTTAATCAAATGATTGGCGACCTGCAAACGAGTCGCGAGCAATTGCTGGCCGCGGAGCGGCTCGCCGCGTGGCGCGAAGTGGCCAGGCAAGTTTCGCACGAAATTAAAAATCCGTTGACGGCCTTGCAAATGGCGCTGTTTCGCGTGCGCCAACGCTTCACGGCACTTAATGCCGAGCGCCAAGACGCCGCCGTGATTACCGAATCGTTCCAAAGCATTGAAGCCGAGTTGGCGGGATTGCGCCACCTCGCTGAGGAATTTTCCGAGTTTGCCCGCTTGCCGAAAGCCGCGCCCGCACCGGAGCAGTTAAATGAAATCATCGAAACGACCACGCGGTTGTATGGCGCCGAGCGTTTGCAA
>CAYUVM010000953.1:0-1607 GCA_964447935.1 uncultured Cytophagia bacterium
AGCGCGTGGATGTTATTCTGGATAAAATCAATGAAGTCGGTTATGAGAATCTTTCCGAAGACGAAAAGCAGATTCTCAAAAAAGCCAGCCAGTATCTCAGTCAGAAAAATCTTCACTCCGAAGGTTTGTCATAACTCTGGCTATGACGGGGTTTGCCTTTTGCTGATCGCCTCTTTTTTTGCCAAAATTTCGGCGCCAAGATTATGGCGGCGCGGTAATGCTTTTATCTTCCCCCTACTGGGATTATTGTTTTGCACCGGCGCGGTTGCGCAATTGCAGGAAACGGCTCCGGCGCCCAACGGCACCACGCCAAAGTTGGCCGTGGTGACTTTGCCGGAAATGGGCAATGTGCAATTTGCCGCGCTGAGTGATCTTGCCGAGCGGCTTGATCTCCGAACGTTTTACAGCGAGAAAGCGCGCAAAGTTATTCTGTATTGCGGCAGCCATGAAATCAAAGTCACGGCGATGAATCCGTTCGTGCAGATCAACGAGCGCCTGGTACAGTTGCCGCTGGAAACCCGTTTTGCCAACGGCGACATTCTGGTGCCGTTGCGCTATTTCGCGGAACTGTTGCGCCCGCTTTACCCGAAACGCTGGCCGGAAGAGTTAGAATTTGACGCCAACAAAACCGCTGCTGCCCCTGCGAACGTGACCGCTGCCATCGAGCCACCAGCAACGCTCGCCCCGGCCACGCCCAAACCTGCCACTGCGCCAGCAAATATTTCTAAAATTTTGATCGAAGAAAAAGCCAATGGCACGTTGATTCGCGTACAGGCGTCGCGCCCCATAGCGCGCAAGCAGGTCAACACGCGCGTCAGTCAGGGCTGGTTGTATATTGACGTGGCCGGTGGCCGCCTTGATTCCGCATTTGCGCGCAACATCCGCCCGGCGGGCATCGTGCAACGCGTCGCCTCGCAATACACCGGTTCCGTTGTGCAAATTTCCTGTCAATTAAAAAATGAGATTAATCCGTCGCGCATCAGCATCAGCGGGCAGGGCAACGAGACGTTGATTTCGCTGCCTTCGCCCGAGCAACTTTCCACCGAAGTTTTGCGCACCCTCGAAACCGAGCGGCGGAAATGGCTGCTCGACACCATCGTGCTGGATGCCGGCCACGGCGGCCATGACCCCGGCGCGATCGGCCCCACCGGTGTGCGCGAGAAAGATATCACCCTCGCTATCACCAAGCGCGTAAAGCGTTTGCTGGAAAAAAATATCGACGCCCGCATCGTGATGACGCGCGATACCGACCGTTATATTTCGCCGCGCGACCGTACGAAAATGGCCAACGCCGCGCAGGGAAAAGTTTTTATCAGCATTCATTGCAATTCGAATCTCAGCCGCCGCGTCAATGGGACGACGACTTATATTCTCGGCCCGGCCCGCAGCGAAGAAGCGCTGGAAGTGGCACGGCGCGAAAACGCCGTCATCAAATACGACCCCGACAGCAGTTCCTACGCTGGTGAAGGCGACGAGAGCTTCATTCTCGCCGCCATGGCGCAAAGCGCGTTTAACCGCGAAAGCGAAGATTTTGCCGGCATGATTCAGGAAGAAATTTGCGCCAGTATCAAGCTGCCCGATCGCGGCGTCAAACAAGCGGGGTTCTA
>CAYUVM010000954.1:0-1591 GCA_964447935.1 uncultured Cytophagia bacterium
AATAGCTAATCGCATTTTATTTTAATCAAAAACTTTTTGTTGACACATACAATTCTTTCAGCCAACCATCCTTAATTTACCAGAGCGCAGCAAACTTCGGCATTACCCGCTGATCCAGGTTTTTCATCGTGTCGTGCATTTTGCTCAACAGCGCCGCCACGGCATAATATGCCACGCGCGCGGGAAGCACTTCCCATTGCACGTGTTCAGCATAAGAGGCTTTAAAGCATGTTGCCGCCGCTGCCAAGCGCGCGCGCGAAAAATTCGTGGTGAATTCAAGATATTGCAACGAGGCCAAAAATTCCGCGACATCATACAGAGGATCGCCCAAAGCCGCTGCATCAAAATCCACCAGCGCCACTTCGCGGCCTCGTGCGACGAATTGCTCGAGGCGAATAGCGCAATGGATTGGCGTCACCGGCGCCGCTAGCGCCGACCCCGTTTCTTTGGCCGCCGTTAATTTCGACAAAATCCCGGCAAACCGCAAATGATACTCCGGCAAAAGCCAGCCCAGCATTTGCGCGTCTTCCTGCGCCGAATCATAGGCTTGCTCCAGCGTGTTCACCGGCGGCAAACTTTCACAGGGGCTGCGATGAAAGCGCGCCAGCCCGGCTGCCAAGCGCGGAAAGAGTTCTTCCCAATCCATCGCATTGAGATTTTCAAGGAGCGGTTGGCCTGCCCATGACTCCTGCCACAATGTATTGGCGGCGTCGAGATGCATGATCGGCCGTGGAATATTGATCGCGTGTCCAAGATGGGCATGAACCTGTTGCACCACTTGATAATGCAAACGGCTCATGCCGTCACAATAGGTCTTGCTATAAAATGTTAGCTGGCGTTTTTCACCGGAGGCCTTCTGCAAATCAGCCTGAAATCGTAACACACAACGCTTGCCCGGCATATATTTCACACGCTCGAAAGACACGCTTGCACAACGCCAACCTTCGGTTAAACCCAAAGCCGCAAGGTTGGTGTTGATTTGCGCCTGCACAAAATTCAAATCGGTGGCGTAACGCAAACCGGGCATTTCGGGATCATTGGGAAAAGTCCAAATGACCATTTCCAAATCGGGAAGCAGCGTCACTGCCGGCCAGAGGCCGTTTTGCAAATTCCCGGCGGCCAGCGCCTCTTCATATTGTCGGTGTGCCTGTCCCGGCCGCAGGAGCTTACCTGCAAACCACTGATCGTTTTTCTCGCCGTTTCGCTGGCGAAATTTCAGCCGATACAGCAGACGGCAACGCCGGCCCCGCCGATACTGAATGCGCTCAATCGCGCCGCTTTCAACCTGACAATCGAGCTGCGCCAGCGTTGGGCGAAATTTCTCTCCCAATCTTTGCGCCATAGCAACCGGATCAGTCACCAGCCCCAGTTGCGGCAATTTCGGATCGTCATAAAGATTGTGGCGCGGCTGCATCACACGAGTTTTTCCGTTCCGTTAAGTATCGTTGTGGCCAAATCCAACAGCCGATCAACTTTCTCGGCGTGGTTGTCTTTGGCAAGGCGGATACATTTCTTCGCCTGTTTGCCCAGCAATTGCGCCGCTGTTTGCCAGATCAAAACTTCATGCGGCAAGCCCCACGGCGCGCTGGCC
>CAYUVM010000955.1:0-1590 GCA_964447935.1 uncultured Cytophagia bacterium
TGGGCAAGAGCTTTCACCTCCTTAGGATGCGATCATTTATGCTATAATTTGATTTTAGTGTTTGTCAAATTTCAAGTTTCCACCGCGGCAGGTTTTTCTTCCGGCAAGCCTTGCTTGACTCCGTCGCGCAGTTCTTTGGAGGGACGAAAGACGACGGCGCGATACGCCGGAATGTCAATTTTTTCGCCGGTGCGCGGATTGCGGGTGACCCGCGCGCGCCGTTGCACGGGATTAAAACCGCCAAAGCCACGAAGCGTCACGCTTGCATCATTGCTGACGGCCCACTTAATCGTCGCCAAAAAACCGTCAATCACCGCCGTGGTTTCGACTTTGGTCAAGCCGGTGCCTTCGGCGACAATATCGACGATTTGTGTTTTCGTAATTTGTTTATTGCCACTCACTTCACCCTCCGTGGAAAAGTTCGTCCAGTGGCCAGTTTGCCCGCTGGCCGGTTCAACTTTTGGTGAATTTACTCAGCCGTGCCCGCACGAGCAAGAACCACAGCCGCAGCCCTGGCCGCCACCGTCGCTGCTCATCGGCATGGGGCTGCTGACATTCGCGGCCATCGCAAATGATGAAATCAAGCGATTGACCTCGGGCTTGCCGCATTGCGGGCAATGAACCACCGCCGGTTTGGTTTCAAAAACCAATTCTTCAAACTTTTTTTCACAGGCGGGGCAAAAATATTCATAAATTGGCATAACAAAAACTCCGTGTCCTTTTCACCTAAAATTTATTAACAGTTATACGGCGCGGCGCCGGGACTGCTGACCTTACCAAACCCATTGATAGCGCAACACCGGCAAAGTCTGCAACCGAATCAAATGCTCTTCGAGATCGCCAAACAACAAATCCAAAATGGTCACTTTGCGTTTGCGCGAAGACACCACATGCGGGCGGCCTTCAATACCTGCGGCTTCCGCCGCCAGCGCCAGCGCGTCCTGATAGGTGCCCAGCCGATCAACCAAACCAAACGCCAAGGCTTGCTGCCCGGTAAAAACGCGGCCGTCGGCATATTGCAAAACCTTCGTTTTTTCCATCCGCCGCGCCTCCGCAACAACGCCGACAAACTGTTGGTACGCGTCGTCCACATAACCTTGAAAGTATTTGCGATCTTCTTCGTTCATCGAACGATACGGCGAGCCGCTGTCTTTATATTTTCCGCTTTTGATCACTTCGAAGCGAACGCCGATTTTATTCAGCAACTCGGTCAGGTTCATCATTTCAGAAATGACACCGATGCTGCCCGTCGTCGTGCCGGGATTTGCCATGATCGAATCTGCGGCGCAGGCAATATAATAACCGCCGGAGGCCGCTACCGATCCCATCGACGCAATCACAAATTTGTTCCGGTGCCGCAGGCGTTTGGCCGCTTCATAAATTTCCTGGCTCGCCGCCACCCCGCCGCCTGGACTATTAATGCGGAGAACAACCGCGTTGATCGAGCCGTCATTCTCAAAGCGCTCAAGCTGTTCCACCGCGTGTTTGCTGTCTAAAATAACGCCTTCAATTTCCACAAGGCCGATGCGTTCGCCGGTGTGTAAATCAAATTCATTGTCCGAAATGCCAAAAAACAGCGAGGCGATAAAG
>CAYUVM010000956.1:0-1586 GCA_964447935.1 uncultured Cytophagia bacterium
CGTGCCGGTAAAAAAGTTGCCGTTGATCGTCACTTCCGTGGTAATCGGCCCGTTTGCCGGCGAGAACGAAGCAATCGCCGGCGGCGCCAGCACGGTAAAATTCGTCGCGCTGCTGCCGGTGCCAATCGCGTTGGTCATGCTAATCTTGCCGGTCGTCGCGCCCATTGGAACCGTCGCGCGCACCAGCGTATCCGCATCGAGCACAAATGTTGCCGGCGTTCCATTGAATGCAACCGCAGTCAATGAATTAAATCGCACACCTTTGATCGTCACTTCGGTACCCACCGGCGCGCTCGCCGGTGTAAACGAAGAGATCACCAACGGCGGCAACACCGTAAAATTCGCCGGGCTGGAGCCTGTGCCATCCGGGTTGGTGATGCTGATTTTTCCCGTTGTCGCGTTGGCCGGAACCGTCGCACGAATTTGTGTGTCCGAATCCAGCGTGAACGCAGCGGGCACACCGTTAAAAGCAACAACAGTGGCGGTGCTAAACACGGCACCCGTAATTGTCACTTCGGTTGTCGCCGTTCCGCTCACTGGCGCAAACGCAGTAATCACCGGCGGCGCCGGCAAGGTTTCAATCACCAACTCCGGCCGCGTTGCACCTTCTTTGGAATAATGCAGCGAAGCATTCGAAGACGTGGTATGAATCGCAAAACTATACGTGCCATCACCGGTGACCGCCGCGGTAACATTGATCTCTACTGTTTGTCCGGAAGAAATAGATCCCATCGTGCCCAACGCGCTGCCGCTGATTGCCGGGGCATTGGTCCAAAGCAAACCCGATTCCACCCACGGCGCGCTGCCGTCTTTATAATCATTCGACACCGCATACACCGAGCCGCCCTGCGAGCTGCCGTCGGTGCAGCGCAGGCGCAGCTTCGCGCTCTGCAGAATGCCGGTCACGCCGGTGACCGTGAATTTAAGATAAGCGTCGGTAACATCTGAGGCGCTATTGGTATCCAGCCGCAGTTCGGTCGCCGCGCCGTAATTCGTCGACGGGGTCAAAGATTGCACATGCGCGTCGTGCGCCGGCTGAAACGTAAAAGTTTTCAAATTATTGCCGCCGCTGCCGCCGGTCACAATAAAGTCTTCGGCGCTAAATCCGGCGCTGGTGGCATTGATGATCATCATTTTGCCGGTGGTCGCGCCCTCCGGAACGGTGGCGATAATCTCGGCGTTGGAAGTGACGGTGAAGGAGGTTGCCGCGGTTCCATTAAAATAGACACTCGTCGCGCCATTGAAATTGTTGCCGGCAATCGTAATCACTGCGCCGGGCGCGCCCATTGCCGGTGTAAATGACGCAATCGCCGGCGCGTCGCTGCCGCCGGTGGCATTAACGATCATGGTAACGTCGTCGCTTTTTTGCAACTGGCCGTCGTCTGCGGTCAACCGCAACACGTAAACGCCGTTGGCGCTAAAACTCGCCGAAGTGACCGGCGTATTCTCATTGCCAAACGTTACGCTGCCGGGGCCGCTCAACTGGCTCCAAGTGGTTGTCAAGCTGCCGCTGCTCGGGTCACCGTCATCGGAGGCTTGGCCCTTCAAGCTCGCCACCGCCGCGCCGGAAATATTTTGATCGGGGC
>CAYUVM010000957.1:0-1584 GCA_964447935.1 uncultured Cytophagia bacterium
TAACCGCGCCTGAGGCCAGCACGCAATTTTTTCTGCTGGGTCATGTCAGTTATAACCTGATCACAAATGATTTTAATTCAACGGATTTGCCTTACGCCTACGATGTCAGCACCGGTTTTCTGCAGTGGGCCACGTTGAATGATGAACAGTGGGAACAAACAATCGGGGAAAATGACGATAAAGTATTGGGGTTTGGGTTCGGCGGCGGGGTGGAAATACCGGCGGGCAGCTCCTTCAATCTCGTTCTGCAAGGCTTGTTTAATATTATTTCAACCGAGGGCGAGAGTTCTTCATTTATGGGCGTGACGGCAGGCGTGGTTTTTTAATTGAAATTTTTCGTCGTTGCTTCTTTGTGAGCCGATGATGCAATGCATTCATTTTACGCTTTACGCTTGCAAAGTTTTAAAACGCCCCTGTTCATCGTGTGCAACAGGGGCGTTTGACTGTAAAGCCATACCGAATCAATTCGTTTTGCGCACCAGCACAATTTGCGCGCGATCGGCTTTCGCGACCGCGGCGATAAACTTGCGATACGTTTTGTATTGGTGGCGGTATAACTTCCAAACGGTGTGTTCAACGTTACTGCGACGGGGGTGGCTTCAATCGCAAAACCTTCCACCAATTGCCGGGGCTCTTTCACCTCGGGCGGCACATTTTTCCAACGTTCCATTAAATTCGGTCGCAAAAATAATCGCGTGCCAAAGCGCGGCAATTCAAGCTTGACGGGAAGTGATTGCTTCGCGCTTGTCATCGACTTCAGAAAAGTCGGCGCTCAAAACACGAAAGGGCGAAGTCGCATTGTCAATCAAATGATTTTCCATAAGCAATTATTTTGATCGGCTACCATCAACGGCCGTTGCGTTGGATCAATTGTCGCTCATTTATGCGGCACTTGGCCCACTTTTGAACAATGTGACAGGCTTCTCAACGAGGCTAAAGCCATTAGAACAAAAATAGAAAATTGCAAGTTTGTCAAATTTCGGAAGAACCCAGTAGTTTGGCGCTTTGCAACAAACGTCCAGATGGTGACGTCACTTTGCCCACGCCGGCAAACCCTGCCATTCAATGCCAAATACTGGCACGACGAGTAGATAAACCGCAGTGCTTATTAAAAGCACACCAATTAAATTCAACCAGAAACCGGCGCGTGCCATTTGCGATACGGTAATGTAGCCGGAAGCAAACGCAATTGCATTTGGCGGTGTGGCGACCGGCAGCATAAAACCGGAGGACGCCGCCAGTGCCGCAGGTACCATCAACAAAAATGGGTGTAAATTTAACGCCGATGCCGTCGCCGCCATAATCGGCATGAAAATCGTCGCGGTGGCAGTATTCGAAGTTAATTCGGAGAGAAACGTGACGAGCAAGCAAATGGCCGCAATCAGCGCCGGCGTTGGCAGCGCGCCGAGCAAAGTGAGCCGCTCGCCCAGCCAGGTTGAAAGTCCGGTGGCTTTGAATCCCGCCGACATCGCAATGCCGCCGCCAAAGAGCAAGAGAATGCCCCACGGAATTTTCATCGCCGTTCCCCAGTCCAGCAAAAATTCACCGCGTCTAAAATTGGTGGGAATCATAAATAGCATTGTC
>CAYUVM010000958.1:0-1579 GCA_964447935.1 uncultured Cytophagia bacterium
GACTATCATGCAAACTTCGTTCATAAATCAACTCCCAGAGCGTGCCATCGCGGCTTTCGAGCCCTTGCGAGGTTTTCTTGAGTGCAGTCGCCGTTACCGCCAGATCATTCGACGCCATTTCTAATTTTGCCGTGGCGGCGGTGAAGTTCGCTACGGCGGAATCCACCTGGCTGCTGTTGTTCGTGAACATCTTTTTCATTTGCTCCGAACCCGCTTGCAGGTTGGCCATGGTCAAATTGATATTTTGCTGATTCTGCGCGAGAATCGCTTCGAGCAGCGCCGTGGTGGCGCGCACGTTGCGGAGCACGGCTTGCATGCGATCAACATTGGCATCGCCGAGCAGCGTGTCGATGGAAGTGTGAATCCGTTTCTCCAGGCCCGCGATGGCCGGCGTCAAATCTTCCAGGCCGCCGACCAACTCACCGTACACAATTTCGCCGTCGACATAATAATCGGAGCTATCGCTGGGCACGATGTTGATGACTTTGCCGGAAATCAAGCCGCCGCTCCCGAGCAAAAATCTCGAACCCCGGGGCACTCTTTTTTCTTCCTCCAAAAAAATTGAAACTTCCGCCAAGCCATTGCGATAAGTGGGCGGCCGCTCGACACGGCCAATTTTAACGCCGACCAGATAAACCGCGTCGCCGCGTTTAAGGCCCTGCACGGTTTTAAATCGAATGGTCAGTTCATAATTACGCCAACCCACGGTTTTTTCGCTCAACCAAATCAAACCAATAATCAGAATCAGGCTGGCGATGAAAAATACAATGCCAATCGCCGCCTCCATATTGCGCGTTTTCATAACGTTCTCACTGCCCTCACAAAATTTCTGGAATTCACTGTCTTGCTTTTTGCCGTTAGTTTTTTCTTTTTGCCGTACTAAAGCTGCCCTTCCATAAACCGCCGAATCATATCGTCGCCGCTGTGGGAAATTTCTTCCGGCGCGCCAATGGCAGCGACTTTGCCTTCGTGAAAAAGCGCAATCCGGTCGGAAATTTCCGTCGCGAGTTTGACGTCATGCGTGACGACAATTGAGGTGACTTTCAATTGTCGCTGCAACCGCACAATTAAATCGCCGATAATGATGGCCGTTTTGGGATCCAGGCCGGTGGTGGGTTCGTCATACAAAATGTAATCCGGCTTCATGGCAATGGCGCGCGCCAACCCGACGCGTTTGCGCATGCCGCCACTCAACTCATCGGGGTTTAATTCTTCGACATCGCGCAATTCCACTTGCTCCAAACATTCCGTCACCCGCCGGCCGATTTCGCCGTCGGTCATTTTCGTGTGCATGCGCAGCATGAACCCGACCTTGTCATAGACGGTCATTGAGTCGAACAACGCTGCCGACTGAAACAGAACGCCGATATGCTTGCGCAATTCCTGCAGTTCATTGCGCGACAACCTCGGCACAAATAGCCCATCCACCCACACTTCCCCGCGATCGGGTTGTAAAATGCCAATAATGTGTTTGAGCGTGACGCTTTTGCCGCAACCGATAGGCCCGAGAATCGAAATCAACTCGCCCTCTTGCGCGGTCAGGTTGATAACGCGCAATACATGTTTTTCGTCGACGGAT
>CAYUVM010000959.1:0-1578 GCA_964447935.1 uncultured Cytophagia bacterium
GGTAAATGCGGCCGTCGGCCGTTTCGAGCAGCTTCAACATGACGCCGGCGTTCAACACCCGCACTAAAATTTCGGGGTGTGCGCCTAATTCGGCGGCCAACGTTTCCACACTTTTTTCGCCGTCGCCGATGCGTTCAAAAATTTCCAAACGCAGCAGCGCAAACAACACGCTCGATTGAAAAAATCCTTCGGCGAGGGAAAGCACCTCGACTTGGTTTTTGATAATAGTCTTGTCGGATAACGTTTGATTTTGAGTTACCATAAAAAATTCATTTGATGTTACCATCGATTGCCGGATGGCCTTGGCCATAGCCATCGATGGTCATATATCCGGAGGTATCGATCATTTTTTTCTTTGCAAGGCGCTGCCACCACGAAAAAACCGGCTGCCCGCCGGCGAGGCATTTCAGCAGCGGCGATAAAACCATCGGCCGGGTTACCGGCGACCCGAGCAGCTGAGGCCGAATTTGCAAAGCCTTGAAATAGCAGCGTAAAGCCTGTGCAGTTTCACCGCCATAAAAATGATTCTCCGCCTGGCGGTATTGCTCGCGCGCGGCGAGAATTTTTTCAGCAACGGCGCGCTTCTCATCCGGTATTTTTTTGATGGAACGCTCGCGCACTTTATTCATCAGCTTCCATAATTTGCGCGGGCGCCATTGGCCGCTGTGAATCCGATAGTTGAGCACGGTCCCGGACAGTAAAACGATCTGGCCCAGGCGCGACAGGCGCAGCCAGAGCTGATGATCTTCAATCGGAATGAACTCGCCATCCCAGCCGCCGGCGGATTTGATCATGGCCGTGCGAAACAGGCATTGGCCAAAAATCGGAATATGTCCGAACAACAAATCCGGCCAGATGTCGTGCACACGGTGACGCCGGACGTAGCGCGTCACCTGCCGCGCGTTATTTTCATCAAACATGACAAAACCGCCGACGGTACCAAGCGCTCTAGGATTTTTTTGCAGCGCAGTCAAATGGTTTTGCAGCGCCGTTTTTTCCAAAAGATCATCGTCATCGAGAAACAACACGTATTCGCCGGTTGCCGCTTCAAGCCCGAGATTGCGCGCGGTGGAACGTTCGCCGTGCTGCTCCAGCCGGAATTTCTTGAGGCGCGGCTCGTTCAGTTGATTTAGATACGGCCACGTCTCGTCCGTGGAAGCATCGTCGATGACGAGCAGTTCCCAACCGGTAAACGTCTGCGCCATGACGCTGGCGAGCGTTTCGGCCAGCAGACGACGCCGATTGTGCGTCGCGGTGACGATGGAAATGGTTGGGCTGTGCATCAAATCAACTCGAAAATTTCAAACCACGTCGGGCTTTTCACGAAATCAGCCGATCTTCAAAACCGAATTTTTGGGCAATCGACTCAATGCTGGCAATTTCAGAAGCGGATAGCACTTGTCGCCAGCCGGAAATTCTTTGCGTCATCGAAGCGCCGCGCTGTTGCTGGGAAGTCGTGGAGCTGTCGTCCGCAAGCACCTGCACGCCGTTTTCAACCAGCGCGCGGAGTCCCAATTGCTCCAAGCTTTCCTCCAGCAAGCTCTCGCGCCGGCGGCCCAAATCTTCGGTTTTGAAGAT
>CAYUVM010000960.1:0-1575 GCA_964447935.1 uncultured Cytophagia bacterium
GATTCCAGTACCGCGCCTGGCCTGGGGCCAGCATCTGTTGCGCCAGCGTCTGCAAAATTTTTTTCGTCTGCGGCGCTTTGGGCGGCTGCTTGATTAAAAACCACCGGCTGAGCACGCGCTCGACATTGCCATCCAACACCGCGTGATCGCGATTGAAGGCGATGCTGGCGACGGCCGCGGCAGTGTACGGCCCGATGCCGGGAATCTGCAAGAGTTGTGCATACGCTCGCGGGAAACGGCCCTGCAAGTTTTCACCAATATATTTTGCGGCGCGATGCAGATTGCGGGCGCGCGCGTAGTAGCCCATGCCTTCCCACGCTTTGAGCACGTCATCCTGCGGCGCGGCTGCCAACGCCGCCAGATTCGGAAAGCGCGCCAGAAAACGCTCGTAATATTCGAGCACCTTCACCGTCTGGGTTTGCTGCAGCATCACTTCTGAAACCCAAATGCGATACGGCTCGCGTGTGCGGCGCCACGGCAAATCGCGATGCGCGGCTTGATACCACGCCAGCAGCTTCTTTTGCAGCGAGCGGCGGCGTGAGAGGGAGAGCATTTGCAGGCGGCGCGCGCGCTTGGGGGCAGATGTCGTTCCCGAAGGCATAGCATCAATTTAGCGATTTCGCGGCAATTCGCCAAGAAAATTTTGTCAGAAAAAACCGTTGAATGCGAGCGGGGAATTTTGTATATTGATTTAACTGTGGACGGACAACTTTGACGGATTTGCAACAATAGCCAACGCCTCGATCCTCTCGGGGCGTTATCCATTTAATAGATCAGGATTTTGTTTCTCAAGTTTTGGAGTTTTGCATGAAGCAATATTATTTCACCGAAGCCGGCTACGAAAAACTGCGGAAGGAAATCGAAGAAATCGAGCGCTATTTAAAAAACGATATCGCGAAAGAAATCGCGACGGCGCGCGAACACGGCGATCTGCGTGAAAACGCCGAATATGAGTCGGCCAAAAACAAACAGGCGAACTACATGGCCAAGCTCGGTTTGCTGCAGGAACGCTTTCAAAATGCGCGCATCATCCGCAAAAGCGATTTGCCGGACGGCATCGTCACTCTGGGCAAAGTCGTTACCATTAAAGATTCGACGGCAAAACATGAAGAACAATTCATCATTCTCGGCGACGGCGAGACCGATCTCGAGCGAGGTATCATCAGTTATCAATCACCGCTGGCCAAATCCTTGATGAATCACAAAGCCGGCGATGTGGTGGAAGTAAAACTGCCGCGCGGCGCCAAGAAATATGAAATCAAGGCGATCAATTATTACGAGGATGTATGAGGGCCGGACGCAGAGGGCATCGCGCGTGGCGAACAATATTTCATTAGGCGCGCGTGCAATCATTCCGATGAAAAAAAATGTCATTCCGTAGGAATCCTGTTCATGGCAAGCACCGTGCTGGTTAGTAACAAGATTCTTCCAGTATGACATTTAGTGGATAGAAAATTAAATCGGCTCACGAAATCAAACCAGATTCCGTGAGCCGTTGCATTTTTGAGAAACCATATTTCAATCCGTGTGCAACGCGCGCCATTTGGCCAGCTGGCGGCGAATAACCGCGGTCAA
>CAYUVM010000961.1:0-1573 GCA_964447935.1 uncultured Cytophagia bacterium
GCTAAAAAGAGCCAATAAAATCGGGGCTAAAACACCAAGTCAGAAAGTTGATATCATAATATTAAAAAATAAGAAATTGCATTTTCTGGTTCGACCAAAGTAAATCAATATGCGAATTTATCGGCGGAAAAGCAAGTTTTTTGCAAACGTTTTCATCTGCGTTGCAAAGCTCTGCAAAATCTTCGTCTTAACATCTGATGCTAAATCCGAAATCATGCCAAGAAAAATTGTCGCGCAGATCAACCACAAGGCGGGCGGCAAATCACGTTGAATACACTGAGGTAAAAATGGCGGCGTTTAAGGCGATTCCAATTGGGTTGCATACGTTTTCCTGCAATCATCAAACGCGCTTTAAGCGCACGGGAAAAATCACTTGCGAGGCGAATCAGGCTGAGGAGAAAGGCTCAAAAACTTCGTCGAAAATCAATACTCTTTATACACCGCATGGCCGTTACGTACCATCAAGTCATTGACATTCACCCACGGCTCGCCTTGCTGCACAAAAATTTCAGCCAGATAGCGGCCAAATTTTTCCTGTTTGTCTTTGAGGGTTTGAATAAAGACGTCCTTGCCGTCGATGAGGCCGCGCAGAAAATCGCGCGCCGCTAACCCGGCTGCTTTATCCATCCCCACAACCTCCGGCGCATTGATGCGGGCCAGACGCAATTTTTCCTCATGCACCCAAGTATGAAAACCGAGATCGACATTGATGGTGCACGTATCGCCGTCGTACACTGAAACGACATGGGCGCGGTAGTGATACAAATTTTCTTGCATAACCAATGCCCTTTCAAATTTCGGGTAACGCTTAAATTGAGAACCGTTCCCTGTTACACAAGAAGCTCAATGCACCCGTTTCACATACTCCGCATAAACAAATTTGGGCGAATTTGCCTTATCATGGCACTTCACACACGTGGCTTCATTGACTTGCACGAAATTATCGGTTTGATCATCGGCGCGCACATGATAGCCGGCCCGGCCGTGACACATTTCACAGCCGACGCCGACTAAATAGGGCTGTTTCTCTTGCAAGGTAAAACCCGTTTGTTCACCGAACCCAACCGTGTGGCAGCGCAAGCATTCCGAATTCGTCGACTGTTTTTTCGTCACCAAAGTTTCCAGCGCGTGGGCATGCTTCGATTCACGCCATTTGTTATAAATGTCTTCGTGACACAAGCGGCACACTTCATTGCCCACGTAGGGATTTTCCGTATAGCCGTTCACCGCATGATCGTGATCATCATGCGCGGGCGCAGGTGGCGGCGTTACCGCCGATTGGCTCCGCTTCAGCATCCGCTCTTGAATCGGCACGGCTTTCGGCGAGTCGGGGACGTTGTTATCTAAAATAATTTGCGTGAACTTACCGGTGCGAACGCCGGCTTTTTTCTCTAAAGTAATCACTCCAACTTCCCGGCCACGATCACCCGGGCCGACAATGATAGCGCCATTATCATTCGTGGGCACTTGCGTCATCGGTTGGTAGGTGCCGTGTGAAGTCAGCCACAGATCGACGCCGGAAAAACTCTGGCGCAATGGCGTCACTTCAATTACCGGGCCGTGATAAATCACA
>CAYUVM010000962.1:0-1571 GCA_964447935.1 uncultured Cytophagia bacterium
GCCGTGGGTTTGGCGACGCGCCAGGTCAAAACCGTGTTCGATGCCAACGGCCGCTTCAATCCCACTTTTTATGATGAGCCTGGCGAAAATATTCTTGGCGATACGGTGATTCTCGCCATCGGCCAATCCGCGGATTTTAATTTTGTAAAGGATCTCAGTGATCTCAAACTCGCGCCGAACGGCGTCGTGCAAATCGATCCCGTCACCAAACGCACGAATATTCCGGACGTGTTTGCCTGCGGCGATGTGGCCGAGGGCGCGAAGCTGTTCATCAATGCTGTGGCTTCCGGTCAGCGTGCAGCAGTTTCGATTGATGAATATCTGCGCGGCAAAATGTTGCAGACCGAGTACAGGCCGCAGTGGCAATTGCCGGTGCTGCATCAAATGCCGGAGAGTTACGTGCAACTGCAGCGCGTGACTCCGCCGGTGCTCGAAGCGAGCCGCCGTGCCAATTCCACGGAAATTGTCGAACTGAATTTTGAAGAGACCGTCGCGCAGGAACAGGGCGTTCGTTGTTTAAAATGCCACATCAATACGGTGTTCAACGGCGATTTGTGCGTGATGTGCAACGGCTGCGTGGATGTTTGTCCAACGTACTGTTTGGCACTGGTGCCGCTCACGCAAATTGCCGTCGAGCCGCATCTCGCCGCGTTGTTCAATCAAAGATATGAAACCGATGTGCAGGCCTTGGTGCAGAACGAGGGCGAAGCGGCGTTGCACGAACTCGGTTCCGCGATTATTAAAGATGAGGAACTGTGCATTCGTTGCGGCTTCTGCGCGAAACGTTGTCCCACCGGCGCGGTGACGATGGAGCATTTTTCTTATCAAAAAGAATACGCATGGAGTTGAGGGCATAGCGCATGGCGCTGAGCGCGTCAAGATAAAAATTGAATCTCAAAATAAGGAAAACGGCCATGATGATTTCGGTTTATTTTCTCATCTTCCTCAGCCTCGTGCTGGGCGCGGGATTCGCGCTGATGTTTGTGTGGGCGGTGAAAACCAATCAGTTCAAAGATATTGAAGAGCCTAAGTATCAAATGCTGCGGAATGATGATTGACCATAACGCTTACTTTTCTCTTACTCATACTCTTACTCGTTTTTCAACATCTACAAAAACGAGTAAGAGAACGAGTGCGAGTAAGAGTATGATTTAAAAAAATTGGAGAAAGCGCTTGTGAAAAATAAACACATTCGCACCCAACAGCCTGAAATTGACCGCCGCACTTTTTTGACGGCGCTGGGATGGGTTGGCGTCAGTTTTTCCGGGTTGATGGCCGGAATCGGCAATTTGTTGTATCTCAAGCCGGCGGTCAACTACGGCCCGGCCACTAATTTTCGCGCCGGCAAGCCGGAAGATTTTAAAGAAGGCATCAAAGAAATTTTTGAGGAGGCGCGGGTGGTGATGGTGCGTGAAAGACGCGGCTTTGCTGCGATCTCGCTCACGTGCACGCACCTCGGCTGCACGATACGAACGTCCGATGCCGGTTTCGAGTGTCCGTGCCATGGTAGCCAATTTGATAATGACGGCTACGTAACCGGCGGCCCAGCCCCGCGCCCGCTGGAATGGTAT
>CAYUVM010000963.1:0-1567 GCA_964447935.1 uncultured Cytophagia bacterium
TCAGATGACGGATTACGGCGTCAACTCCGGCCAGAATGTAATCATTTACAATACCTCAATGACCGCGATCGCCGTGTATGGCCTTTATGAAAAAAACGAACGCCGGCTGAATCGGCCGCATGGCATCACGGCGCATCGTTCCGGGGAAGTTTATCTTGCCGACACCGGCAATAACCGCGTCGTGCATTTTTTTAATCCGGGCCGGGAACTGAAATGGGTGCGTGCACTCGGCGGGCTGGCCACGCCGCGGGATGTAGCCATTTCCGCGGATCGCACGGTTTATGTCGCGGACACGGGCAATCAGCGGGTGCTCGTTTTTCGCAATGATCAATTGCTGCAAACCTGGAATAAAGCCGGGCAGTTCGTCCTTCCCACCGGCATTGCCGCCACCGATAGCACCGAACAATGGTCGTATTACAAGGATAATTTTGTTGTCGTGAGTGATCAAGATGGCCAGCGGTTGCAAAAATTTTCTCATTCCGGCCGCCTGTTGAAAACGGTGAGCGCCGCGACGCTCGGCAAGGCCAATGTGAAATTTATGTACGTTGCCATTGATTATTATAGCAATGTTTTTGTCACCGATTTTAACAACCATTGCGTGCACAAATTCGACCGCGACTTGAATTATTTAACCTCGTTTGGCCGGCAAGGCGACGGCGATAAGGAATTCCGGGAGCCGCGTGGAATTGCGATTTACAAACGCTTCGGCCAGGTGCTGGTGGATGACCGTGAATCCGCGCAATATTATTGG
Source organism: uncultured Cytophagia bacterium (assembly GCA_964447935.1). Taxonomy (GTDB): domain Bacteria; phylum Zhuqueibacterota; class Zhuqueibacteria; order Zhuqueibacterales; family Zhuqueibacteraceae; genus Zhuqueibacter. The sequence continues at coordinate 752 of CAYUVM010000963.1, forward strand.
ATCGGCGTGGATGCCTTGAATCATCGCGCCACCCCGTATCCGAATCCGCGTTTGTTGCAATTGGATTATTTTCTCACTGAAACGGCCTATGTCACGACGGAAATTCTCGACCTGAACGGCAATGTACTCGCGCGGCCGCTGGATAAAACATTGCGCTTTTCCGGCGCGCAACAGGAATTTCTGAGCGGCCAGTGGGAGCCGATTGCGGCAACAGCGAGCGATAACCGGCGTAGTTACGATCCTCGGGTTTTGCAAAAACTGCCGGCCGTGCCCTCGGGAAAATACGTATTGCGCCTGACGTTTTCGGCGACCTATTCAAGTTACAAATATTTCAGCAAAACCGTCGAAATTGGCGTGGAATTGTAGCTGCTCCGATTGCGCAAATTGTTACCATCGCTGCAATGAAGGATGTTCCCGGTTGGGCTGTTGTATCTTTAAATGGAATGGCCAAAATTTTTCCTTGGAAACGGCATTAAAACTGCTTGCTTCAGGCGAGATTTTTTAATATATTCCATATCTGTGCAATATATAAAAAGTCTTAGTTGACCAAGCAGTTTTCGGGAAAAAGGATCGTTTAAGTTATGTTAACACCTAAAAAGCAACTCAGCCGGCGTGAGATTAAAGAAGATAAACTCGTTACCACGTGGTTTAAAGCCACCAATTGGCTGGATGAACATCTGCGAGAAGTGGCGCTGGCCGTCGGCGGCGTGGTCGTCGTGATCGGTTTGATCGTGCTGTTCAACTGGATGAAATCCCGCGACGCGCAAAATGCTGCGGAGAAACTCGCGCAGGCGCGGGCGGAATATAACAAATCCA
>CAYUVM010000964.1:0-1559 GCA_964447935.1 uncultured Cytophagia bacterium
AATGGCAAAGCTCAGCTTGCCAGCTCGGCGATATTATTTTGCCACAGCCATACAGTTAAGATCCCGGGATGAAAGTGCTTTGGCAGGAAGCCATCGCCGGCGAACCCTTCGCAAAAATCGCCGCGCATATTCCGAATTTGCCGGAAGTGGCTGAAGCCATCGGCGCGCGGTTAGCGGCGTTTCATGGCACGGCGCTGCCGTTGCCGCGCAAAATGACGTTTGAATTTCAGGTTGAAGAAGTGCGCCGCGCTATTGCTGAGATCAGCCGCGCGTTCCCGGATTATGCCGAACGTTGCGCCGAGATCGGCGAAAAACTTTTTCGCGCCGCCGGCGGTTTAGGCGCTGGCAGCGAGACACCGGTGCATGCGTCGTTCAAGTTCAGCCACATTTTTGCCACGCCCCAAGGGATTGCGTTTATCGATTTTGACGGCGCGAACCTTGGCGACCCGGGTTACGATGTTGGCCGTTTCATCGCGCACCTTTATAAGATGAAAGCAAATTGGGCGATTGATCCGGACGTGGCCGAGCGCACCGTCGCCAATTTCTGCAGCGCCTATAATCGCGCCGCCGCATCACCGTTGCCGCTGGAACGGATTAACTGGTTTGCCGCGAGCCATCTCGTTGCCAGCCAAATTTACAAATCCGTAAAGCGCATGGACACGAGCCTCGTGAACAAACTTTTGCGGCAGGCGGACCGGCTTTGTGCGTAGAGTTTGGTCGTAACGCCTTTCGGCGTCCAGTCTGCGTAATCGCTTTTTAATACGATATTTTCAGCGTCTGAAGGCGCTGCTACAAAGCAAACGTATGTCTAAATTTGTCGCCAAATCCGACGACGCCGTATTCCCGCAGCTTGCGATCGTTACGGATTCTCAGGCCATGAAAGAAATTTTTCAGCGCGAATTTGCCGTCTTTGGCGACGGCCAATTGGAGCTGGAAAATGTCGCTGTAACGGAAGTGCGTTATGAGCCGGAAAAAAAATGCCACGTGTGTTATCGGTTGCGCGTGAAAAATTTGGCCACCGGCAAAACGAAGCGGCCGCTCTGTTTTGCCACGGTTGAGCGTCGCGGTGAAGGTGCTGCCAAATTTGCGGCGGCGGCGCGGGACGTGCAGTTTCAACCCCGGCTTTTGCCGGCGCTGCACTTCTTTGCTGAATTGAACATGATCGTGTGGGCTTATCCCAACGATCCCAAGCTCAAACAGCTTCATCGGGTGGCGCGCAAAGAGAGTCTGCTAAAAATTTTAAACGCGCATTGGGATAGTCTGGGCGTGCCGCCGGAGGCGAATTTGCAAGACGTTAGGATTCGGCGCGTCAAATACGTGCCGCGCGACCGCTGCACGCTGCGCCACCGGCTGCTTTTTGCGGGCGCAAAAAAAATGGTGCTGTACAGCAAAACGCTCAATCGCAAAACCAGCGGCGAATTGATTTTTAAAACGATGCAAGCGCTGTGGAATAGCCCGGTGTGTCAAACCGGCGAGTTTCTCATTCCGGAGCCATTGCTTTTTGTGCTCGAACTGAATACTATTTTTGTGCGCGGCCTGCAGTGCCTCAATGCGGATAA
>CAYUVM010000965.1:0-1549 GCA_964447935.1 uncultured Cytophagia bacterium
GATCCGTGCAACAGGAATATATCGATGCGGCACTGACGATGGGCGCCACTCGAGGGGAAACTTTTGGGCATGTCATTCTGCCGCTTTCAAAAGGAGGGGTGGGGGTTGCAGCGATATTAGGTTTTGCGCATACACTTGGCGAATTTGGCGTCGTCGTAATGTTGGGTGGCAGCATACCAGGAAAAACCCGAGTCGCTTCTATTGCGCTCTACGATGAAGTGCAAAAACTCAATTATGACACGGCGCACATTTTTGCGTTGATCTTGTTGCTAATATCTTTTTTAATGTTGTTGCTCATGGCGGTATTTCAGCGGCAAATAGCGCGGGAAGTTTGAAGAAGTCCCGCTAACTGTTCCCGGCTTAGCAAATAAGATTAAGAATTCCGATCAAATGTTGTCGTCATGCCCGAGCGCTTTAATCGGCCTACACAGGCTTTCAATCGTTGTGTTGAGCGCGCCATCGCTGCAGCGCTTCGCGCGTGCTTTCCGTTGCCAGATTCTCCGGCAAATATTCCCAGGCAAAAAATTGCGCGTCCAGTGCATCATCCCCGGCTTGCAAAATCCCGCCGGTTATTTCACCAAGAAAAATAGTTTTCATGATACACTGTTCCGGGTTTAATAAACTCGGCAAGCCCATCGTACACAACAATCTCAATAGTTTTGTTTCCAGGCCGGTTTCTTCACGCACTTCGCGGACGGCGGCAGCTTCAGCGCTTTCACCCCAGTCGAGAAAACCGCCGGGCAGCGCCCAATCACCGACGCGCGGCGGAAATTTTCTTTTGATGAGCAGAACCTCACCCGCATGATTGGTGACAATAGTTTCCGCCACGGGAATTGGATTAACCCAATAAATCCAGTCACACGTCGGGCAAATTTGTTGATTACGCCCAACGATTTGCCGCGTCTCCAATTTACCGCGACAGCGCGGGCAAAAATAGTAGGCCGTCGGCGGGCCGTGGCGTTGCGCCTGCCAGGTTGCAATGGCGTTTTGTGCGGAGGCAAAAGCGATCGGCGGCAAATTGTTTTCCGAAAACCAGGCGGCCTCTTCCGCATCGTCGCCGGCCTGCAGCACACCGCTGATGATGCGTCCGCGAAAGATCAACACGAGATGGCTGCGCGGCGCATGAACCACCTCGCTATAAGTTCCGAGCAAAGCCGTGGCCGCGACGCGCAAACCGGTTTCTTCTTCCACCTCGCGCACGGCCGCCTGTTCCGCGGTTTCGCCAAAATGCAGAAAGCCCACTGGCAAACTCCATTCGCCGGCATGGGGCGGCGATTTACGGCGGATCAACAATAGATTGCCGCCGTATTCGATCAAGCAACCGGCCGCAGGAACGGGGCTATTCCAATCAATCCAACCACACTGGGGGCATGTTGCAAGCTCGCGCGGCTCGAAGCGCTTGCTTTCCAAGCGGGTGGCACAATGCGGACAAAATTTCATAATCTGAATGTAATATTTTTTTTGTCCAGAAACAAGCCGGCATTAGAAAAAATGAAAATACCGCTTGATAAAATTCTTCACAAAGGCTATATTCTCAACATGAAAGTTT
>CAYUVM010000966.1:0-1548 GCA_964447935.1 uncultured Cytophagia bacterium
ACTGGCTCTTTGCAAAAAAGCACGGCGGCAAATTTTTCCTGCGCATCGAAGACACTGACCTGCAGCGTTCCGGCGAGGAAATGACGCGCGCGATTCTGGAGAGTTTAACGTGGCTCGGTCTCAATTGGGAAGGTGAGCCGGTTTATCAATCGCAGCGTTTCTTCATCTATCAAGAATACGCGCAGTTGTTGATCAAGTTTGGCAAAGCGTATCGCTGCTTCTGCGCCCCGGAGGAGATCGCTGCGGCCCGTGAACGTGCGAAAGCGGAAAAGCAAACCTTCAAATATAATGGCCGTTGCCGACATTTGACGCGGGGGGAAATTCAACAGAATCTCGCGGCGGGCAAGCTCGGCGCGATTCGCTTCGCCGTACAATCCGGCGGCGCCACGATCTTCAAAGATGAAGTTCGCGATGAAGTCAGTTTTGCCAACGAGACCATTGATGATTTTGTGATTTTGCGGTCGGACGGCGTGCCGACGTATCATCTCGCCGTGGTGGTGGATGATCACGAGATGGGCATCACCCACATCATTCGCGGCGAAGACCACATCTCCAACACGCCGAAGCAAGTGCTCTTGTATAATGCCTTTGGCTGGCCGTTGCCGGTTTTTGTGCATGTGCCGCTGATTCTCGGCCCGGATAAGTCGCGGTTGAGCAAACGCCACGGCGCCACTGCGGTCGGGGAGTATGAAACGAAAGGCTTTTTGCCGGAAGCGCTGTTCAATTTTCTGGCACGACTCGGCTGGTCGTCCGGTGATGATCGCGAGATTTTTAGCCGCGATGAGTTGATCCAGCTTTTTGATCTCGCCGGCATTTCCAAAAGCGGCGCCGTGTTTGACGAGAAGAAGCTCGAATGGATGAACGGCCAATATCTCGGCGCGGCCTCGACCGAGCGCCTCGAGCCGCTGGTGGAAAAAGTTTTACTCGCTGCTGGGGTGGCTGCGGCCGTTGAGTTGCAAAGCGACCGCGATTATCTACGGCGTGTGATTGAGTTGTTGAAGCCAAGAGTCAAACTCGTGACCGAGTTTGCAGCGCAGAGCCGCTATTTTTTCCGCGAACCGGAGCAATATGACGAAGCTGCGCGCGCCAAACATTGGAAAGAGCCGCGCACCGCCGACTACCTTGAGCAAGCTGCTGTGCGCCTGGAGACGGTGGCGGAATTTTCGGCAGCAACGATTGAAGAGGCGATGCGGAATTTGGCTGAAGCGTTGGGCGTTGCCGCCTCGAAACTGATTCATCCGGCGCGGCTTGCGCTCACCGGTGTCGGTGTCAGCCCCAGTCTGTTTGAAACGATGGCGTTGTTGGGCAAAGATCGTGTTGTCGCCCGCTTGCGAAAAGCCGCAAAAATTTTACGGGCGGGTTAATTCTGGGGTGTCGTCCAACGGCAGGACTCCAGACTCTGGATCTGGCTATCTAGGTTCGAATCCTGGCACCCCAGCAAGTAAAAAAGATAAAAAGACAAAAGGTGCAAAAGATTTTGTCTAAAGAAAAAATTTGGCGCATTCGTCTAGTGGTTAGGACGCTGGCCTCTCACGCCGGTAACACGGG
>CAYUVM010000967.1:0-1543 GCA_964447935.1 uncultured Cytophagia bacterium
TGTTGGGAACGGGATATGAAGAAGGCATAAAATTTTTGAGCGCGGAAGACAAGCCGGTGGAAGTTTTACAAGTCACCGGCATGTTGTTGGATCGCGAGGGCAACATCGTGCGCGCCGGCGCGGAAGGCATCGCCGCCAAAGACTCGCCGTTTTGGGTGCAAGTTTTAGAGGCCCAACAAGCCATGAACAACGAAGCGCTGCAGAATTTGCTCCAGCATGAACGCCGGGAGGATTTGCCCGGCCGGCCCTTAAAATGGCAAGCGGCTCTGCGCAGTCTGGGCACGCAGTTGTTAAAATAGTCCGGCGGTTTCTTTTTTGCCGGGGCGCTGAAATTTTATTTTGCTGCGTTTTTGTATGCCCGTTTAGGTCTTTTCAACTCAACGCACTTTCAGCGCCACGAATGTTATATCATCGTGCGGCGGCTCGCCTTTTGCCCATTTTTCGCCTTCGTTTACCAGGTGTTTGATGATTTGTTGCGGCGATTGTGTTGCGACTTCGGCAAAAGCTGCCTGCACTTGCTCCTCATCAAAAATTTCACCGGCCGCGTTAAAAAGTTCGGTAAATCCATCGCTCATGAGTAGAATCGTATCGCCGGACGCGATCTGGGCCTCGCGTTTCTGATAAGGGAAATTTGCAACACTGCCCAACGGCATGGCTTTGAGATTGAATTTCTCGATGGTTTGCGATGCGGCGCGATACAGCAACAGCGGCGGCATGCCGGCGGAGCAGATGGCAAGTCGCTCGCCTTTTAATTGAATCATTTGCAACGCCATGTAATGCCGAAGCAAATTCACCCGCCTCAAGGCTTCGTTCAATTGCTTAAACACTTTCACTAAATCCGGCTCTTCATGCAAGGTGGTCAAAATACTTTTGGTGGCGGTGACCATCATGCCGGCATTCAGGCCATGGCCGGTGGCGTCGCCAATCACGACCGTGAGCGCGCCATCCTTGCCCATTTGAAAATCATAATAATCGCCGCCGACCTCGGTAGCGGTTTTCATGTAAACGGCGATTTCGAAATTAGGCAACTGCGGAATTTCCTTGGGCACTAAAGCCAGTTGCAGCCGGCGCGCCCGTTCCAATTCATCGGTTTTGCGCCGGTTTTCGGCTTCAAGCAGAGCTTGCGTTTTTTCCAGTTGCGCATTTTTCGCACGCAATTCTGCTTCGACATAAAGGCGTTGCAACTCGGCGGCGGCGCGGGCGGCAAAAATTTGAAAGATGGCAACCGCACGCGGCTCTTGGGGCATTGGTTTCGTATCGACCACCGCCAAATGCCCAAGCACCTGGTCATTCATATCCAACAGTGGTACACCCATGTAACTGACCACGCCGGCTTCTTTTAATTCCAAATCTCCCGGATAAAGTTCCAAAACATTGTCGGCAAAATGCACCAGCTCACGCCTCTCTAACGCCACTACGCACAGCGTTCCGTCGATGTTATATTGATAATTCGGAATAAGCTTTCCGCCAAACCAAAAGGCGAGCGCGCGCAACTGCCTCGCTTCGGGAAAATATTCCGTTACCCAGGCGCCATGCGTATTCA
>CAYUVM010000968.1:0-1532 GCA_964447935.1 uncultured Cytophagia bacterium
GCTGCGGATGCCTCCGTGGATTTGACGCCGGTTTATTCGATGGAGTCGCCGTATCGCATTCTCGCCGGCGGCAACAAAGATACGATGGGAGCCTACAGTTGCGTGGGTGGGCCATCCGTTTTTTATGGCGGCGTCTCGTTGCGTTTTCGTGAAGCTGATTTTCAATTTACCGCGGAAATCGCCGGCGGCTCGAACGCTTGTTGGCCCTATCAATACGCCGACCTCGAACCCTACTACACCCGCGCTGAAAAAATTCTCAATGTGGCGGGTGAGATGAATGCTGACCCCTGCGAGCCTTTTCGGAGCGCGCCCTATCCGCAGCAACTGAACGCTCTGTCACAAACTTCGCAAATGATCGGGAGCGCGGCGCGGTCGCTTAATTTGCAGCCGTTTCGTTTGCCGCTGGCAATTAATTATTCCGCGCATCATGAGCGGACGCCGTGTGTTGCCTGTATGACGTGCGATACGTTTGCTTGCGCTATTCAAGCTAAAAATGATTTAGCCACTTGCGTTTTACCGCAACTGCTCGCGCAAGGGCTTGAGCTCAAAACGAATATGATTGCGACGCGATTGCTTGCCGAATCCGGACGTGTCGTCGCGGTAGAGTGCTTTGACAAGACGGTGAATCAAAAAACTCTTTTCAACGCCCAAACGGTCGTACTCGCCGCCGGAGCTTTGGGTTCGCCGCATTTGTTGCTCGCCTCGGATTTGCCGAAACGCAACCCCGGCGGCCACACGGTTGGGCGTTTTTTAATGCGACATTGCAACGCGATTGTTTTCGGCTTTTTTCCCCGGCAGCCGAATCCGGCGAAACAATTTCATAAGCAACTTGGCATTCATGATTTTTATTTTGGCCATCCGAGCATCAAAAGCCCCTCGGGAAAATTGGGTAGCATGCAACAACTGCAAACGCCGCCGGTCGGGCTGGTGCAAGCCCATTTGCCCAAACCGTTGGGTCAATGGCTCAGCCCCGCGATCGAGCATCTCACCGGTTTACTGGTCATGGCGGAAGATCAGCCGCAATATTATAATCAGGTTGCTCTTAATCACGCCCAAACGGATCGCTACGGTTTACCGCAACTCACGGTGACGCATCACTACACCAAGCGTGACGTGGCGGCATGTAACGCTCTCGTCAAGAAAGCCCGCCAAATCTTACGTCGTGCTGGCGCGCTATTTTTTTATACGCATCAAATCAAAACTTTTTCACATGCCGTCGGCACTGTGCGTATGGGAAAAGATCCCAACACCTCGGCGCTCGACGAGTTTTGTCAATTCCGCGGCGTTAAAAATTTGTACGTCGTCGACGGCAGTTTCATGCCCACGTCGGCGGGATTAAACCCCAGCCTAACAATTTCGGCCAATGCTTTGCGCGTCGGTGAGCATATGGCGACGCATTTAAATTAAAGTCACTGAAATTTTAAAACCAATGCCGATTCATCTTGCCTTTTTAGGTTGCGGTTTTGCAACCCGCTTGCATAGTAAAACGCTGAAAAGCCTCAAAGCAGATGTGCGTTGTTTTTATGCCAGCC
>CAYUVM010000969.1:0-1524 GCA_964447935.1 uncultured Cytophagia bacterium
TTAAATGTATTTGTGAACCGTCGGGCAGATCAATACTCTCACGCTGGCCATTTTGTGCAATCACCGTTTGCAATGAATTGGTTTTATAGCGGAATTGATAAATCAGCGTCGCAAATCCCAGCAACAAAACTGCGGCTGCCGCCCAGCGATAGCTGTCGCTCCAGGAAAATTTTTTTGCCGCTGCCGGCGTCGTTTTTCTCTGATCTAAAATTTTCGCTGGCGCCTGTTGCGACGGCAAGCCGAGCTGCGCTGATAATTCCGTCCAGGCTTGATCGACGTCGGGAAGGCGTGGTGATTTTTCCGCAGCATTTTGCCAAAGCTTCTGCAATGCGGCAAACACGCGCCGATTTTCTGCTGCGGCATTTTGCCACGCTTCAATTTGTGCGCGCTCGCCAGCCGTCGCTTCACCCGCGAAATAGCGGGAGAGTAATTCAGAAGGATCAAAACTGTTCATAACGTCAACTTGCGGTTAGTAACCAAGCGCCATCTATCTTCCTTTTAAGAATAGAACTGACCGGCCACTCATAGCGGCCGGTCAGTAACTCAACAACGCGATTTATTTTAAAAATTACTTTAGGGTCAAGAATACACGATCCTCCGCGCCGGCGCTGACGAGAATCTTGCCGAGCGTGGCATCAGTGCTTTGATTGAGCATGCCCTGGGAGAGATGTACACTCAATGCTTTGGCACTGGACTGGCTCAACAGCGTCTGCACTGTTTGGGCGGTGAATGTGTAGCTGCCGGATGCCGAATTCACCGCTTGGAAAATTGGCGTCACCGGTTGTGCGCCGCGTCCGGGCTTGTGCGCGGGCGCCAATACCAGGACGGTATTATTTGCCGCCGTGTCGCCATCCCATGTAATCGTCAAATCCTGGGTTGCGTCGATTGAATCACGATCGGCGAATCCGGTAATTTGCACCAGCTTGGAAGGCGTATTGATATTCAACGTCATCGCCGCGACTTTGGTAGAACCGGAGACGGTGAATTGATATGCGCTACCGCCGACAAATGGGATGTTGACAATGGTCAACTGAGTTTTCAAAGAGTCGCCGCGTCCACCACGGGGGCCATGACGATGGCCATCACGCGGGCCGCCATGTCCACCCATTGGTCCTTTGGGGCCGCCATGCGGACCGCCAAACAGGCCATAACGCACGCCCAACAACGCGCTGGTCAGTTTGGGGAGATCGAATTTATTCTGCGCGTTCAACACGGACACGGTTCCCATATCCAAACCCACGGCGTTGCGATCCCGTAAGGTTGCGGGCGTTTCGTAGGCCACGGCTGAGGCATGTCCAAGCACGGTATCGCTGTTCTGGAAACGATCCAAACCTCTGGTCCAGCGCAAAACAAAGAAAGCATTCGCACTATCGGTATTAACGCCGGCGGATTTGAGCAGGCTGGCTTGGCTATCCAACGTGGTAACAGCGAAACTATCAGTTAGACTCAGGGACGTATCGGCCGCAGAATCGGGGGCGTTTAAGGACTTGCAACCTACGAGCAACAGGGCCGCGCCGACGAGCA
>CAYUVM010000970.1:0-1521 GCA_964447935.1 uncultured Cytophagia bacterium
GTGGGAGACAGGATGGCATATTTACCCCAGATACTCGTTTGCCGGCAAGCCGGTGGAGACCGCGACGAATTTGCCGGCGTTGGTGGCGGCATGCAAACCGGGCACCAGCCAAACCCTTAAAGTTCTGCGCGGCGAAAACGCGATGAGCTTTGACGTCCAATTTGGGCATGCGGTGCCGCTGGCGTTGGACGAGTTGCATGCCGTTGAAACGGCGTTGTTGAGCGAAGCGGAAACTCGCCGGGCCAGAAACGCGACGACCGTGGAGTTGCAAAAGCTGGAGACGTTGCAATTGCAGCAGCGTATTCTAAATCTCGAGCGCGAATTAAAATATTTGCGCAGTTTGCAATTTAAAAATTAAATTCATTTCAGGTTAAATCTAAAGGAGTAAATGCAATGGCTAAAAAAGAAGGCGGTTTTCAGGCGAAGGTCGCCAAGACCGCGGCCACCGGCGCCACCTCGGCCAACAAATGTCCCAAATGCGGCGAACCGGTGCAACCGGTAAAATTTGTGGCTTCCGAGCGCACCGCCCAAGGCTCGTATAAATATAACGAGCGGCATGTGGGTTTGTGTAAATGCACGAATCAAGAAGTTTATGGTTGAGAATAATGCGTCGGGCAAAATTTTAATTTTGCCCGACGCTTTTTAATGAAAGCGGTTTTCTCGTGATTTTAGCGCGCGTGATTGGCACGGTATGGGCGACCCGCAAAGATGAGCGCCTGCAGGGTTTGAAAATGCAAATCGTACGGCCCGTAACGCTGGACTACAAAGATCGCGATGGCTTTCTCGTCGCCATCGACGCGGTCGGCGCCGGCGTCGGCGAAATCGTCCTCGTCGTGCAAGGCAGTTCCGCGCGCCAGACCGCGGTCACGGAAAATAAGCCGGTGGATGCCACGATCATGGCGATTGTCGACAAGCTGGATGTGACGTAATCCCCTTTTTCCTCCTCGAAATAATTTGTTAGCCATGTGAATTCAAAACAAGATTCGATTCACAGGGCTTTTCTCTTCCCGCCAGTGCAAGCTTCTCAATTTTAAGATTTTTAAAATTTGTTTTCCCGATCCTGCGAAAAAAAGTAAATAATATCGTTTTCATGTCAGCATAAGCTTTTGATATTTTGTCTGAAGGTTTTTCGAATAAAATGGCGCGATTGTTGTTAGAGTAAGCTTGCGCGTGGAAGGCCTCAATAAAAATTACTCCTTACTCCCCTGAAAAATTACCATACGGTGCACCATGAAAACATTTTTTTTGCTTTTATATGCTGCTAATGTCATCATATTTCTCGGGTGTGAAAAAAAACCGTCTGGCCCGCAAGAGTCATTTAAGGATCCGAGGCAGTATCAATGGACCGTCGATACCTTGTCCTATCCCGGCAGCCTTCAGACCAGTATGCGAGACATCTGGGGCAGCTCACCAAAAGATGTGTACACAGTTGGACATAATGATCGTGGGTTTGGGCAAATGTTCTCCTTCAACGGAAAGGAATGGAAGCCAGTTGCTTTGGCTTTCGGTGCCATAGACCTA
>CAYUVM010000971.1:0-1519 GCA_964447935.1 uncultured Cytophagia bacterium
GATGTGTGCCGGAAACCGAAACGGCGAGCAACGGCACTTGCAGATCAAATGCCAGCAGCAGCATCGCGACAAACTGTTGTTCCGTCTATTCGGACAGCGGCATCTGGCGCGTCGACACCTCGTTTTGTAAAACCGCTAATTCATTGGCCAAGGTCGGGACAAAAAACGTCGCGTTGCTTACAAAGTATTGCATTTTGTTGCGCGCGTTCTTATCGAGTTGAACTTTTTCCCACGCCGGCAAATACGTTGGAAACCAGCGCTTCGCCAACTCTTTGCGGTCACCACTGCTCACATAGTCTGTCACCAGCCCGCTCATGCCTTCAAGGATGTCAATCCGCGCTCTTGCGGCTTCTTGATATGATGTGGCGATAAGATGCCCAATCGCCAATAAGCCCTGCGCATGTGCTTCGTCAATCGCAGCTTTCGTTATTTCTGCAGGTACATTCGAATCAATTTTGATGGCCTCCACGCCCTCGGCTTTTAATTGCCGAACGATATTTTTAACTTCATGGGGGGTGCTCAACATGAACCGCTGGGTCGCCGAATCCAAGCCCGCGATTTTCTCACTGAACAGTGGTCTGCCGCTGTGCAAAAACCGCGGGCCATTCCACTCTTGCGTTTGTGATCTTTTCTTTATATCTTTTAAGCTTTCGAGCCGGCCACCCAAGTCTAGAATAGTGGTAACACCGGTGGCGAGCAGTTCGATAAACTCCTGTTCGTCTTCTGGCCAGCGTAAATCTCGTAAGGCCATGTGGACGTGGGTATCAATGAGGCCGGGCAGCGCCCATTTATTAGTGCAATCAATCACGAGCGCGTCGGCTGGCGCCGGGCGGCCGGTATTTCGGACAGCGGTGATTTTTTCGTTTTGAATCACAATGTCTTGGCTGCGTAACTCCGTGTTGCCGCCAAGTGCGAGGAGTGAAACATTGCGCAAGACAATCGTTCTACTCTCTTGAGCGAAAAGAGAAAGTGTAGAAAGCCAAAGAGCATAAACGATAAAACGGCACTCTCGCATCATATTTCTTTCTTTAATGTAACAATTCTTATTTCGAGTTTGGCAAATGCATCGCTTTGAAATATACTGGTGGGCGGCGGGAATTGCAACAAAAAATTTCTCAACTTTTGTTCGGCTGAAACGTCAAATAAGAAGAAATGCAAACCGATGAATCAACGGTCGTAGATCCAAGCGGCGTATTGGCCGAGGCCGAATTGCTGGAGGCTTGCCGCGCTGGCAAGGCGGCGGCGCTCAACGAGTTGGTCCGGCGTTATCACAGTGCCGTGTTGCGGGTTTGCGTTTCGCTCATCGGCAGCCGCGATGTTGACGATCTGGTGCAGGATATTTTCATAAAAATTTTGCGGCGGATCGACACTTTTGCCGGGCGTTCGGCGCTTTTCACGTGGATTTACGAAATTACGATCAATCAATGTCGCGATGAATTGCGCCGGCGCAAACGGCGGCGGTGGTTCCCGCAATGCAATCGCGCCGGTCAACACACCCGCCGCAAAAGTTAACACAAAG
>CAYUVM010000972.1:0-1518 GCA_964447935.1 uncultured Cytophagia bacterium
CGAAGAGCCGATCGGCAAAAGCGTCAAACAAATGACGGTCAATTTCGGCCTTGGCTTGCCGTTCGGCCGCGGATATAATCGCATTGACTTGGCCGTTGAATTAGGCAAGCGCGGCAGCTTGACGGATAATTTAGTAAAGGAAAATATCGTGCTGGTGCATGTGGGTATTATTGGCAGCGAGCGCTGGTTCCAACGCCCGAAGCGCCGTTAGCTTGCCGGCACGGGTTTTTAAGAAATTAAACGGCCATGCAACAACCCCAATTTTTTTGGATGAAATTTGGCCTCGGCCTAATTTTGGGGACAACGCTCGCGGTTGCCGCGTTCGGCCAGCAGAAGTTTGATAAGAAAAAACCGGACACAGCACAATCGCGAAGTCTTGCCGATTCATTGGCGCGCGCGGCGCAGGAGTTGGAGTTGACGCGGAATTGGAGCTTCGGCTTTCAACATTATCGTAACCGCCAATATGCCGAAGCAGCGCCGTATTTCTGGAAAGTCATCGCGCACGATTCAGTTGTCGCCTCGAAGCGCCAATATCCGCAGGTTTTTGATTTTCTCGGACAGAGTTATCTAAAACTGAACAAGCTTGACAGCGCCATATTAGCTTACGAAATCGGCGTCAAAACTTTGCCGGCCGAGGCGAATTTGCGGCGCACGCTGGCGCTGGTGTTCGCGCGACAGGAATACTTTGATCTCGCCCTGCGCGAGTATGAGACATTGCAAACGCTAAATGCAGCCTCGCCGGAAGATCTCCGGCGCCAGGCGAATTTGCTGGTGCGCGTGAATCGATACGATGACGCCATTGTCGTGTATGAAAAAATTTTGACCCTCGCGCCCAATGATACGGAAGTGCGCCAGGCGCTTTCGGCATTGTACAAATCTACGGGCAGAACCGAAGCGGCGCTGGCGAGTATGGAGGCGGCGTTGGCGCAAAACCCCAATGACGCGCCGTTGTTGTTCGAGTTGGCCCGGGCGCAAATTAAGCGGCAAGAAGATGCAAAAGCCATCGAATTGTTGTCGCGCTATAAAATACTTGTACCTACGGATGTGACCGCGTTGGAGTTGCTCGGCGAGGTGTTAAGCCGGATGGGCCGTTTTCGCGAAGCGTTGCAGACGTATGAACAGATTATTGCCGGCAATCCGGGTGAGAAAAAAAACCTGGTCAACAGTTCGATCTGTTATCGCCAGCTCGGCGACTTTCCTGCGGCGCGGCGTTTGGCCAATCAAGCGCTTGCCGTGGATAAGCGCTATGGCGCGGCTTTTATCGCGCTGGGCAAATCTTACGAAGCCTGCGCCGATCAATGTGTCGCGAAAAAAAACAAAGCAGATTTTGATGATCGACTGGTGTATGAGTTGGCTTATCAACAATACGAAAAGGCTTTGCAGGATTTAACGACACGCGCCGCCGCCCAGCAATATATGAATTTGCTGGCAGCGAACCTGCCGCACAAAGAAGATCGGTTCATGCACAAGGGTAAGAACAAGGCTGCCGGCCCTTGCTAGCAATGGATTTACTGAAGC
>CAYUVM010000973.1:0-1510 GCA_964447935.1 uncultured Cytophagia bacterium
GTCGGCAAAGATCGCGTGACGATTGACAATGATCTGCGCTTGTTGAAGCTGCCGGATTCGGTGCAGGAAAGTTTGCGCAAAAGTGAGCTTTCTGCCGGGCATGCACGGGCGCTGCTGGGCTTGCCGGACCGGGCGCAGCAAATCGATCTGTGGAAAACCATTCTCAAAAATAGCTTGAGTGTCCGGCAGGTGGAGAAACTGGTGCAACGCGCCAGTAAACCCAAAAGTGCGGCAAAGAAAAAAGTTTCGCCCACCGCGCCGTATGCTGTTCGCGAGGCCGAGGATAAGTTGCGGCGGATTTTTGGCACCCAGGTGAAGATTAATTTGCAGGGCAAGGGCGGAAAAATCGAGGTAGAGTTTTATTCCGACAATGATTTGGAACGGCTGCTTGAACTGATGCAGAAAATTTAGCCGAGAAAAAGGTTGACTTTTTGACGCGAAATATTTATTTTAAATTTTCCTGTAAGCCGTTCGATTTGTTGAGATTGTCTGAAAAACGGGCAAATGGTTAAGTTGATGATATTAAACACTCAAATTTGTCCGCAAGGCAGCACAATGTTCGGTACATGGTTTGCGCTGATTTTGTTTAGGCTTGGCGCGTGGCGGGGAATGAGCAAGCCTCCCGTCGAAGGCTTCGACGGCAAGACCTGATCGGAAGAAGTTATGAAAAAGAAACGATCACGAAGAATCTCGGTTCTTCTCATTCCCGATGATAACGCCGAGCCGTATAATTTTCGTTTAAGTTGGCCGTTGGCCAAGTTATTAATTGGCGCTGCCGTCGTTTTGGCGATCCATGTAATTCTCGGCGCCGTGTTTTATTGGCGGTTTTTTCAAGTCTACGCCGAAAATAAAGAATTGGAACGTTCCAATTCGCAACTGCTCGAAGACAACAAGCGGGTTTATCAGTTGTCGGCGGAAATGGATCGAATGTCGAAGGAGCAGGCCAAGTTGTTGAGCCTACTTGGCGTCGATCCCAATGCCAAGGGCGGTTTGAGTCTCAGTTCGATTTTGCCGGGCAATACGGCGATGATGGCGGCTAAAATTGATGTTCCGGCCGCCACTTCATTAAACAATCGAGAGCCGGCAAAACCGGCGTTTGTGCCCTCCAGCGGTTTTACCACGCGGCGCCGCGAAAATGATTCGCGTTACGCGAAAAACATGCCGACGTTGTTGCCGGTGGAAGGCGTGATTACGACGGAATTTTCCCGCAGCAAGGATTTTCCGTTTCGTTCACATCCCGGTATCGATATAGCCGGAAAGCGCGGGTCGGTTGTGCTCGCTGCCGGCGATGGTCAGGTGGTTTTTGCCAACTGGACGTATGTCTGGGGCAATCTGATTATCATTCATCACGGCGATAAAATTTTTTCATACTACGGCCATAATGACCGCCTGCTCGCCAATGATCGCGCTTTTGTGAAAAAAGGAGACCAGGTGGCATTGCTCGGCAATTCCGGCGTCAGTTCCGGCCCGCACCTGCATTTTGAAGTTTGGCCAGACGGTGTGGCGATTG
>CAYUVM010000974.1:0-1507 GCA_964447935.1 uncultured Cytophagia bacterium
TCCATAACCTGAATGAGACCGAGAAGGCCAGGCTGCAAAAAGAGTTTCCCAAAGACCTGTTGTCGCATTTCGGAAGCGGCTAGCTGACGAGCTTCATGTTAGCTAAAATTGTGAGCGCGTTGGGCGCCGATAGTTTTATGGACGGTTTGCTCTACGGCGCTTTGCTGTGGCTTGCGTTCGCTTTCACGATTCATCTCAACAGCTTGATGTTTGAGAAGCGCCCACCTGCAGTGTTTTATATCAACAACGGTTTTTTTCTCACCGCTTTCGCGGTACTCGGCGGTATTTTGACGGTGTGGTGATAAATTCGCTTAACCCCGTTTCTCGTGTCACCGTCATTCTTACGAGCAAAGAGAAAACAATTGACTCCCGCGTGGCGTTTGAAGCTGTTTAAAAGTGTTTCTGAATAAAACGATGTCTCTTGGAGAACATTTAAAATGACCAAAGCTTTGCATACTGTCACGCCACTTTGGGAGTCGCGCTCGTTGAGCGGGATCATGAACGCGCCAGTCTTTTTGAAAATGGAAGCGCTGCAACCCATTGGCTCGTTCAAGATTCGCGGCGTCGGCAAAGCTTGTCAAGAGCATTGGCAAATGGGAGCACGGCGTTTCGTCTGCGCTTCGGGCGGCAATGCCGGTTATGCGGTTGCCTACGCTGGACGGCAACTCGGCGCTGAAGTGACCGTTGTGGTTCCCCAAGCCGCTTCCGTTTGGATTCAAGAAATTTTGCGCCGTGAGGGTGCAACTGTTATTGTTCACGGCGAGGCCTGGGATGACGCACATGTTTACGCGACCCAAGTGGCTGCGCGCGAGAACGCGGCATATATTCATCCCTTTGATGATCCGCGTATTTGGCAAGGACATGCGACGATCATTCAAGAAATGGCCGCGGCGAAAATTAAACCCGGGGCGATAGTTGTTTCGGTGGGCGGTGGTGGCTTGCTGTGCGGCCTGTTGGAAGGCTTGCATCAAACCGGTTGGACGGAGGTTCCAGTTATCGCGGTCGAAACCGCAGGCGCTGCTTCGTTTGCTCAATCCGTTACCGCCGGTCGGCTCATTACGCTGGATCGCATCACTTCGATTGCCACTACGCTCGGCTCGCGCACCGTGGCCGCAGCGGCGTTGGCCTGGACGAAACGGCATCAGATTATTCCGTGGCTGGTCACCGATCGCGCCGCGGTTAATGCCTGCCAGCGTTTCGCCGACGAGCATCGTGTATTGGTGGAACCGGCCTGTGGGGCGTCGCTCTCTACAGTTTATGACCAAGCGCCCATTTTGGCGGACCTGTCGCCAATTGTAGTGATTGTCTGCGGCGGCGCCGGGGTCAACCTCAAACTTTTCGAGGAATGGACTAAAAAAGTTAACTTATAATTTTGTAGCGAGGAGGAAAGGAAATGGCTTCACGTATCTTCAAGTCCGGCAACCGGCTTTTCGCGACTGCGGCAATTCTCATGATTGTCGTGGCGATGCTTCATACCATCGGCCATTTTGCGCCGGCACCGGCGGAC
>CAYUVM010000975.1:0-1503 GCA_964447935.1 uncultured Cytophagia bacterium
GCATACGGCGGTGAATATGTTCCCGGGCCTTGTACACACCGCCCGTCACGTCATGAAAGCTGGCAACACCCGAAGCCGGTGGGCCAACCGCAAGGAGGCAGCCGTCGAAGGTGGGGTCGGTGATTGGGACGAAGTCGTAACAAGGTAGCCGTACCGGAAGGTGCGGCTGGATCACCTCCTTTCTAGGGAGATCCGAGTCTCGAGCTCTCGGTGGGCACGAGGCGTTGATGGCTCCCAGGGTTGATCGCCCGGTCGTCACGAGTTCCCCGCCAGGTGGAACTCGTCGTTGTGTCTCCGCAAGGAGCGCAGCGAGACCGATCAGCGACCTGGAAAGACACCGAACCTCGTTCGGACATCCCCAACCCACGTTCCTGTCACTCTTCAAGGGTCAAGGTGCATGCCGCCGGCGGCGACGAACCGTCGTCAGGACGGATCGCCACCCGCCCCCGGCGGGCGTTTAGCTCAGCTGGTTAGAGCACTGCCCTGATAAGGCAGAGGTCTCTGGTTCGAGTCCAGAAACGCCCACCATCCCACCCGGCCCTGGCGCTGGGGACGTAGCTCAGCTGGTAGAGCGTCTCCTTTGCAAGGAGAGGGTCAGGAGTTCGAGTCTCCTCGTCTCCACCACCCGCCAGCCATCGCAAATCGAAGATCTCGGGCCCTCCCGAGGAGATCAAGATCCCACCGGATCGGCCTTGGCCGATCCCCGTCGACCCCCTGATCCGTGTCCTCCCGTCCGCGGGAGGCCATCGACCAGCGGTTCGCTGGGCGACGGGATGACCTTCGGGTCGTCACGTCGGGAGGTCCGCCTTCGGGTGGGCCGCACCTTAACAACTGGATAGTGTTCGGCAGAAATGAAGAATCTTCGATTTCGCCGAGTAGTCAAGGAAATGATCCCGATCGATCCTCGACCAGTGACTGACCACCCGGTCAGAGGCTGGAGGGGGTCAAGCTACAAAGGGCACGGGGTGGATGCCTTGGCGCCAAGAGCCGATGAAGGACGTGGCAGGCTGCGAAAAGCTTCGGGGAGTCGCGAGCAGACAGTGATCCGGAGATGTCCGAATGGGGAAACCCGGCTGGGGTCATGCCCAGTCACTCCTGGTTGAATCAAATAGGCCGGGAAGAGGTAAGCCAGCGAACTGAAACATCTCAGTAGCTGGAGGAAAGGAGATCATTCCCCGAGTAGTGGCGAGCGAAAAGGGAAGAGCGCAAACCCAACTCAGCGCGATAGGTTGCCGCCGTTTCTGAGTGGGGGTTGTAGGAGTCGTTCATCGGGGCCCGGCAAGGTCCCGGCGGAGTTACCAAGTCGATCGTTAGTCGAGCTGCCCTGGAACGGCAGGCCAGAGAGGGTGAGAGCCCCGTAGGCGAAAGCGACCGACCTCCGTGAATGACCACCTGAGTACCACGTGGAAGGTCTCTCATGTGGGAACCTGGGCGGACCACCGTCCAACGCTAAATACTCTTGGCGACCGATAGTGAACGAGTACCGTGAGGGAAAGGTGAAAA
>CAYUVM010000976.1:0-1486 GCA_964447935.1 uncultured Cytophagia bacterium
CCTGCGGATGGTCAAAGATGCCAACGATGGCGCAGTTGCTACGCGGTTTGTCAAATGGTTCCGGCGTGGAGGTTGAAGAAGATGCTGCCGTCGGATAAATAGAAGTGGATGAAAAAATCTGACCTTCCGGCTGTGAAACGTCATCATACTGCGAAAACGAAGAGTTCATATCCAAAAAATTTCTCAAGACTAATTTGTAACCAGCAAAACCGCCACGCCGATACCAACGACATCCGCCAACAGGTCTTTCCAACTCGGGGTGCCGCGCCCACTGGCTTTATCATAAATTTCCTTGGCGAGGCCGAGGGCGAGCGCGCTGCCTGCCGCTATTTGCCGGCTCGGGGTTGCTCGCATTGCAAGTTCTTGGCGTAAAAAATAAAACTGCGCGGCCACCAATCCCGCACTCACGAGGGCATGGTCAAATTTATCTTTGCCCAACCATTCATCAGGCCAATTCTTTAGGGGAGCGCGTCGAATCGAATCAGTCGCCGCCGGCCGGAGGCTTTGACTGAGAACACCTTCGGTTTGCAACAGCATTCCGGCCCAAAAGCATAACAGGAACGGCTTGATCAAAGTATAAAATCTTTCCTAAAATTCAAAGGCCAATTTTAATCGTCAGCATAACCCCGCTCGTGCGAGCCGCGGCTGGATTGAAGGAAAGGTCCGGGCTTTCATCAAAATCCGCCAAACTCGCGTCAACATACGCATCCAACAGGCTCAATATCACGGTTCCAAGTAAAAACCAGTTGGCGGTGTTACGGTTATTTTGATAAAACAGCTTGTCATCGCGATTATTCGCGGCGTTAGCTTTGTTGTTCCAGTAGATCGCCGTGGTGAGCAAACCCACTTCCGCGCCGCAGACCAAAGCCGCTTTGAGATATTGGTGATTGTAATATTGCCCCCAACCGGGCACCACCAATGATCGAAACATTACGCTGCGGGGGCTGCTTTTCTTTTTCAGCGCGAGACGGACTGAATTGGAATCGCGTGGCGTCGGTGCAGAGATCGTTTGCGCATGACAAAAATCTGCCAACGCCAAAACACTCAGCCCCCAAATGGCAGCACGTAAAAACGGCCAATGCATATTTTATTCCAACACGGCAATGGTATCAATTTCTACCCGGGCGCCGCGCGGCAAGGCTTTCACTTCGACCGTGCTGCGCGCCGGCGGATTCACCGGAAAATATTCACCGTAGACTTCGTTCATCGCAGCAAACTCGCCAAGGTCGGACATAAACACGGTCGTTTTGACGACATTTTCCAGCGTCGCGCCGGAAGCCGCGAGAATGGCTTTGACATTCTCCAACACCCGGCGGGTTTGCGCCGAAATATCGCCTTCGATTAGACGGCCAGTGGCCGGATCGAGGGGAATTTGTCCGGCGGTAAAATTCATCTTGCCCGCATTGATTTTTATGGCTTGACTGTACGGCCTAATCGCCGAGGGCGCATGGGTGGTTTTGACAATTTCGCGCATGGGTTATTTTTC
>CAYUVM010000977.1:0-1485 GCA_964447935.1 uncultured Cytophagia bacterium
GGGTGCGGATGGTGGTTTGTGGCGGTGCGTGTTTAGGCGGCGATTTTGAGGTGCTGGTTCCAGAGGCGGTGGAAGGAGCCATTTTGGAGGGTGGAGCGGATGCGGAGAACTCCTTCGGCTCCCTGGCGAGTCCAGTTCCGCATTCCAGATTGTTTGCAGCGACCGCCAACCAGCGTTTTGCATGCGCCTTCCACTCTGCCGCTTCCCACCGGGAAGCCGGCTTCGACGTACTTGGGATAGTTGATCCTCCGCCGGTTGTTTTCCAGATACTGAATTAGCTTGGCGAGGCTCGTTCGCTTCGACTGAGCACGGAGTTTGGAATGCAACTCTCGCAGGTTTCTTAAGGCCGCAGCCGTCCGGCCTTCCCAGAGTTGTTTGAGGCGCGCCTTGGCCCACCGCTGCGACTTGCTCGTTCCCTCCCCGTACACGTCGGCGGATGTTTGGTGCACATGCTCTTGCAAGTGATACCAGTCCAGAATTTGGACCGCACCAGGAAAGTGTTCGTCGGCCAGTTGCCACAGCCAGCGGGCACCGTCTCCCTGAAACGCAACTTTCTCAGCCTGATGACAGCCAGCTTGCCGAGCCATCTGCACGAGATGATGGCCGAAGTCGGTGCAGGAGAGAAACCGAGCCTGACTTTGCGCCGCCAGGATTTTCCCGTCCGCGTCCAAGGCCACGACGCTTCCCACGCGGATCTCGTGCCAGTCCCCGGCGGCGTGAATCATCGTGCCATCTGCCAGAATACAGGCCCTTTTCGGCCTGATTTCGCTAGTCGGCAGAGCGGCGGGACGTTTCTCGACCGGCAACTGGAGCAGCCTCTCGCGAGCCGCATCTTCCTGCTCTATCAACATCCCACCAGCCGCTTCGCTGACCTGCTGCACCGTTTGTTTGCAGACTCGCACCCGATAATCTTCGTAAAGATTTTGCTGCGCCTGCTCAAACGGAAGCTGCGCGCCGAGCCGGCTGATGACCTTGGCCAGACGCCACGTCACGCTCCGCCCCGCGAACCGCAAATCCGCATCCTGCGGATACCTCTCCTGGCCGCAAGCTTCACAACGGTAACGGACCCGGCGGATGTGAACGTCGCCCAGCGTCGTTGCCAACGTGCACTCGCTGTACCCCTTGTGACGCATCTCCTGCTGGCACTTCTCGCAGCACGGCCTCTGCGATCCAGAATCCGCTCGCTCCCCCCACTCCTGCAACATCCGCCGCCCCAGCTTCAGCACTCCCTCACGAATCATTTCCTCCGCCCGCTCCAACTCCGCCAGCGACGCCGGCAGCGCGCCCAGTAACTCCTTCAGCTCCTCCACAACATCTCGACGGGGCGAATTCAATTCTTGCTTGACGACCAAACCTTCCTGTGCTGTACTCATGGGCGATTCCTAAAAAGGCGTCAGTGAAAATCAAACACGCGTCAACGTGTTTCACTGACGCTCTTTTTATCTAAACACCCCAGCTTCGCGCCACAGGACTTCATCCGCACCC
>CAYUVM010000978.1:0-1477 GCA_964447935.1 uncultured Cytophagia bacterium
ACGCCGAGCACCACATGCCATCGAGATGCAAAACGAGTTCTTGCGTGTCTTTGAGATCAGCCGGCGGCGCGGGTGTTTCGGCTTCGGGATTGGAAATGATGCCGAGACGCAGGCTGGTTTGATAAATTTCGGAACTTTTGAAATTGCCTTCGATCAGGCCGCTCTCGCAGAGCACTAAAAAAACTTGGCGGCAACCCGAACAGCAGAAGTGCCGGTCGGCGCCGTTATGATTGGCTGTGTAAGCTCGTTTGGGCAAGCGCAATCCGCACAAGTCGCAAACGGCTGTGGTTGAGGGAAAAGATGGCGTCGAAGTTGTGGAAAGCGCTTGGGTCATTTTGTTGATTCGATGACTTCTCCGTTTTGATATTTGACCAATTGCACCGGATGCTGCCTGGCGATGACAATAACAACAACCATAATGATGACAAACAGGGCGATGGTGCCGTACATGAGTTTTTTCATTGCACTGATTCCTTTTGAACGCGGGTTACACAGATTACAATTCTTAATTCATCGATGCCACTTGCGCTTCCGGCATGAAGAAGACGGCGTCTACTTCTCGGCGAATTTTCGAGTTTTGAATATTGACGGCAACCAATTTCAGCCGGTTCGGGCCGGGATGCAACGGCGTTGCGTTTCCAGCGGTGCTAATCGCCATTTTCAAAATTTTTACTTCACGCGATTTGAGAAAAATCGGATTCGTCTCTAAATGCAATTGGCAGAAATGAACACCAATGGCGTTCGCGGCGCATTCGATACGGAACTCGCCGTCTTCGAGACTGCGGTTGGAAATTTTCAACGAATAATCATTGTAAATACTGCCGTCGTCCACCAAGCGATACAACGTCGAACGGTCGCCGCTAATGCTCATCGACAACGGCTGGCGCCAATTCACGAGCAGAATCAAGACCACCGCATACGCCGCCGTTATGCCAACCACGCCCCAACGTTTGGCATCGACCAAGCCGATCTTTTCATGCCACCGCTGGCGGGTATTTTCCTGGCCCCACGAAAACGTGATTAGCGTCGGTTTTTTGAGCCGCGCCAACACGGTCGTACACGAATCAACGCAATCGCCGCAGTGAATGCATTCAGTTTGATACGGCGAGGTGCGGATGTCGATGCCCATCATGCAATCGCGCACGCAGGCTTTGCACTCGATGCACTCCTCGGCGCGTTCGGTTTGGTAGCGCACGATTTGCGTTTTCTGGTCGGTCACCACCATTTGCAGCATGCCGTAGGGACAGGCTTTGGTGCAAAATTTTTCACGCCAAAACATTACATCGACGAAAGTCAGAATTGCGATGCCGACAATGATACCGGTGGTGATAGGGCCGAGGTTCCAAGCGGCGATGTCGGCCAACATGCGATAGGGATCAACGAAGTACGCAACCAAATTAAAACCAATAAGCAACGACACGGCAGCGACGCCTAATGATAGCAGCGCGAAAGCCGCAATATGCCTCCAGCCGATGCG
>CAYUVM010000979.1:0-1460 GCA_964447935.1 uncultured Cytophagia bacterium
GTGCGGGATTAAGGATTTGTTGAAGGATTCGGCGGAAGGAAAATAATTTTAAATTCTCGCTCGTGCTCCTACTTTTCTCGCTGCATAATTTTAAAAAGCGCGAATGCGTAGGAGTACGAGAAAGAGAATGAGCAAAAAGTTCTACTTCCCGATGCGTACCCGCACGGCGCGATCGCCTTTCATCTCGCGCACCACGTCAAACCCCACGCGTTGCCCGACTTTCAACTGTTTGTTCGGCACGGTCACATCGAGATCATTTTTGTGAACGAACAGTTCGTCGTCATTATCGCTCAAAATAAAGCCGAAACCTTTGGTGACATCCCATTTTTTCACGATTCCGTATTGCATTGGTATTCTCCTGTCAGTTTTTAAACAATACGGCGGAAGGCGCAAAGATGCAAGTGAATTTTCTTTGATGCGATAGACTCTACCCGCGCGACGGCCTGAAATCTCCCGGCTTGACAATGTGACAGAATCAGAGTATATTTTAAGGGGACTTTGTCACCCAAAATTGAAAACTTGCGTTTTAATATTACGTTTTATTCTTGTTGATAACATGGATAAATTCAAGCTCGTCTCCGATTATCAGCCGATGGGCGATCAGCCGCAAGCGATTCGTGAATTAACTGAAGGGCTGCTGCGCGGGGATAAATTTCAAACCCTGCTCGGCGTCACCGGCAGCGGCAAAACGTTCACGATGGCCAATGTCATCGCGAACGTCAACCGCCCGGCGCTGGTGTTCTCGCACAACAAAACTTTGGCGGCGCAGCTTTACGGCGAACTAAAAAGTTTTTTTCCCCACAATGCGGTCGAGTATTTTATTAGCTACTACGATTACTACCAGCCGGAAGCCTACGTGCCCTCGAGTGACACCTATATTGAAAAAGACAGCTCGATCAACGACGAAATCGACCGGTTGCGTTTGAAAGCCACCAGCTCGCTGCTTTCGCGCAAAGATGTGATCATTGTCGCCTCGGTGTCGTGCATTTACGGCATCGGCGATCCGGAAGATTACGCCGCGGAATTGCTGGTACTCAATCGCGGCCAGCGCATTGAGCGTAACAAAATTCTCGGGCGACTGGTGGATATGCAATACAATCGCAATGATTTCGATTTCACCCGTGGCACTTTTCGCGTGCGCGGCGATGTGTTCGAAGTCGTACCGGCGTACGATCGCGACGCCTATCGCATCGAAATGTTCGGCAGTGAAATCGAGTCCATCTCGCAGGTCAATGTCACCACCGGCGAAGTCATGAGCGAAGTCGATACCGTTGCCATTTTCCCGGCGAAGCATTTCGTCACGCCGGAGCATAAAATGAAAAACGCCATTGCCGCCATCAAAGCTGAATTGGCGGAACGGTTGGAAGTGTTTCGCCAGCAAGGCAAATTGCTCGAAGCGCAGCGCTTGGAAATGCGCACCAATTTTGATCTCGAAATCCTGCAGGAGTTGGGCGCTTGAC
>CAYUVM010000980.1:0-1433 GCA_964447935.1 uncultured Cytophagia bacterium
GGCGGAGGTCTGCAAAACCTCTATTCATCGGTTCAAATCCGATCGCCGCCTCTTTGGGAAAAGCAAACGGTGACAATGAAGAACCTGATTTTTTTTGCCGTTGGCTTTTCGCCCGTTGCTTTTCAAAAATGCCGGGGTGGCGGAATAGGCAGACGCTCGGGACTTAAAATCCCGTGGCTATAACATGGCCGTGCCGGTTCGAGCCCGGCCCTCGGCACTGAATTTAGGCAAACAGCAAAGGCAAAAAAGAAGAGCAAAAGCTTTTTTAAATTTGCCGCACCTCTGACAATTTCTGGCTCACCACGTTTTAGACGCTTCTTCTCCGGCATCATCCTTTCTTTCGGTGGCGCGCCGAATTTTTTAAGCGAATTATGCAAGCAGAAACGGTTCAAGAAAATCGCCGCGGCTTTTCGTCGCTGGAAAAATGGGTGATCTGGGCGGTATTTTGCCTGCTCGTGGGATTGAGCACGCGCTTCATGGTTTTTCCCGCGCTCTTGCTGATTTCCTGGGGCATCGCGCGTTTTCGTTGGTATATGAAAGAGCGGACGATCTGGCGGCAGCGTTGGCCGGCGGTGATCGTTTTGCTGACAGGCGTCGGAATGATGCTCTGGCCATATTTAAACTTTTGATGACAGGAATGTCTTTGTGAATTTCGCCGTTAAAGTTTATCCGCGCACCATTTGGGGCGAACGTTATCACGGCAATTTCGATCAGCTCACCGACGAGATTGCCACCGCCGGCATTCAGAATTTGATCGTGCCGGCGTTTCAAGGCGCGCGCATTTTTTTTACGCAGCAATTCGATCAAGAGCCGAACCCCTGGAGCTTGCAGCCGCTGCGCGAACAATGCGCGCAGAAGCAGCTCGGCTTCGCCGTGGAATTTCCCATTCTCAACGACCGCGACACGTTTGATCGCATCCCCGCCTTTCGCCCGCAAAGCCCCGACGGCCAAACGTATCCCGACGAATTTTGGTATCGCCCGATCTGCCCGAGCCATTTTGATTACAACCAGCATCGTGTGCATTTGATCGAAGGCGCGATCGCGAATTTGAAACCGGCGCTGGCGCTGGTGAATTTTCTGTGGTGCCCGTTTTTACCGGCGGCTGAAACCTGGGCGGCAATGGGTTCGCAGGTACCGGCGTTTTGTATTTGCCCTTCCTGCCGCCAGGAATTTACCGAACGCGCCGGCCTCGCCAATCCGTTGCAAGATATCGAAGCGTGGTTTGCGTTTCGCTCCGAACAGATGATCAATTTGCTGGCGGATATTGAAGAAGCCTCGCGCCAATCCGCAACGGCGCCGTCACTGTTGTTGGAATTGCCGCCGGTGGCCACCCCGCATTTTGCCGAGCGGCTGCGCCGCCTGACCGGCATTCATTTAACGGCCATGCAAAAGCTGGTGACGGCAGTTTCGCCGCAGCTTTTTTTTAACGAACA
>CAYUVM010000981.1:0-1428 GCA_964447935.1 uncultured Cytophagia bacterium
CAAACTCATCGTCAACACCTGCGGGCCGTGGGTCGATTTGTTGCTCAATCGTTTAGACGGCAGAAAAACGACGCAACAAAAATTTCTGCCGTCGAAGACGATGAACCTTGTCATCAAGCGGCAATTGATTCCCGAATACGCCGTCGGCGTTTCGAGCAAGTTTGAGTTTAAAGACAAAGACGCGATCATCAGCAAAGGCTCGCGCGCGTTGTTCATCGTGCCGTGGCGCAATTATACGATGGTGGGCACGACGCATTTGCCGTTTACCGGCGATGCAAGCAATTTCCAAATTACGGAAGACGATGTTCTCACCTTCACGCAAGAATTGAACGAGGCGTATCCGGCAGCCAATTTGAAACGTGAAGACATTGCCTTTTTCTATGGCGGCTTATTGCCGATGATGCCGAGCAACGGCTCACAAGGTGACGTACGGCTGGTGAAACATTACACCCTTTGTGATCATCAGCAAGACGATGGCCTGGAAGGTTTCGTCAGCGTTGTCGGCGTGAAATATACGACCGCGCGTGATGTCGCCGAGAAAACGATTGATCTCGTTTTTAAAAAACTGGGCAAGCAACCGCCGCCCTGCCAGACGCATGTCACACCGGTGCACGGCGGCAACATCACACGATTCAATGAATTTGTGGCGCAGGAAACGCGCCAACCGCCGCATCAATTGCGTGATCATGTCATTAAAAATTTAGTGGGGAATTACGGGACTGCCCATACGGAAATATTGAAATACATTTCCAGCGATCCCTCCGCGGCTTTGCCGGTGACGGCAAAAGCCGCTATTCTTAAAGCCGAGATCCTTTATAACGTTCGCGACGAGATGGCGCTAAAACTGGCGGATGTCATTCGCCGGCGCACCGAGCTGGGTTCTGCCGGTTATCCCGGCGATGCGGCGGTGCAAGCGAGTGCCGCCCTCATGGCAACGGAATTAGGCTGGAACGCCGAAAAAATCCAACAGGAAATTCGTGAAGTGCAAGCAGTCTATAAAACGGTCAATTGAGATGAACACTGCGTTAGCTCCGGCAACTCCCGATTTCGACGATTCGCGCCCGGACGTTATGTTTGATAGCACCACTTCCTTGCGTCCCGCGCTTTTGCCGGGTGAACGTTTTTTAAATCGCGAATTAAGCTGGCTGGCATTTAATGATCGCGTGCTGGCGGAAGCCAATAATCCGGCGGTGCCCGTCATCGAGCGCCTCAAGTTTCTCGCGATTTATGCCTCCAATCTCGACGAATTTTTTATGGTGCGCGTCGCGGCATTGCGGCGGCAAATCGAAGCCGGCATCACCAAACCCGGCCCGGATGGGCTGCCGCCCACTGAGGCACTGCACTTAATCATTGCTCGCGTCAATCAATCACAGGAAAACATTGGCCATTGTTTTCGCGAAAATATCCTGCCGGATCTCGAAGCTGCTG
>CAYUVM010000982.1:0-1400 GCA_964447935.1 uncultured Cytophagia bacterium
TGAAGTTGCCCCGGTTTCGTGGACACCCGAACATTTGTGTTTCAGGAGTCCGCAATGGCCAAGAAGAGTGTTCCCTATACCCCCGAATTCCGGCAGCAGATGGTCGAGCTGGTCAGGGCCGGTCGCAGCCCCGAGGAGCTGGCGAAGGAGTTCGAGCCATCGGCGCAGACGATCCGCAACTGGGTCGTGCTTGCCGGACGAGACGAAGGTCGTCGCTCGGATGGCCTGACGAGCGTCGAACGGCAGGAGCTGAGCCGGCTTCGGCGTGAGAACAGGCAGCTCAAGCTCGAGCGCGAGATCCTGTCAAAAGCCGCGGCTTGGTTCGCGCGGGAGACGAAGGCGGTTCCGTCGAAGGATTCCGATTCGTGAGCGCGCACCGGGCCCTCTATCCGATTGCCACCATGTGCCGGGTTCTGGGTGTCTCCACCAGCGGCTACTATGCGTGGTCGGCGCGTGCGCCATCGGCACGGGCCATAAGCGACGGGGCGCTGATCGAGCGGATCGGCGCCATCCATGCCGCCTCGCGCGGCACCTACGGTTCGCCGCGCATCCATGCCGAGCTGGCGGCGAACGGCAGCGCCGTCGGGCGCAAGCAGGTTGCCCGGCTGATGAAGGGGGCGGGCCTGCGCGGCGTCTGCCGCCGGCGGTTCGTGACGACGACGGTGCGCGACGGCGCCCCTCAGGCTCCTGATCTGGTCGATCGCAACTTCGTCGCCACGGCGCCTAATATGCTGTGGGTGGCCGACATCACCTACGTGCCGACGTGGAGCGGCTTTCTCTACCTGGCGGTCGTGCTCGACGTGTTCAGCCGACGCGTCGTCGGCTGGTCGATGTCGACGACGTTGCAGGCTGAGTTGGTGCTGGCAGCTCTCAACATGGCCCTCACCGTGCGCAAGCCGCGCGGCGTCATCCACCACTCCGACCAGGGCTCGCAGTACACCTCGCTGGCCTTCGGCAGGCGCTGTCGCGAGATGGGCGTGCGCCCGTCGATGGGTTCGGTCGGCGACGCCTACGACAACGCCATGGCCGAGAGCTTCTTCGCCACGCTGGAGTGCGAGCTGCTGGCCCGCCACCGCTTCAAGACCCAGACCGAGGCCCGCACCGCCATCTTCCAGTTCGTCGAAGGCTTCTACAATCCCCGGCGACGCCACTCGGCACTCGGCTATCTATCACCCGCCGAATTCGAACGTCGGCACGCTCGCACCATGGCGTCGTCGCCCGGCGTGCCCAAGTCTGCCGGCGTGCTCGCGGCCGTCAAGGACAAGCCCTTGCGGGCGCGCCCCAAGAGGCGCGTCCTTGACCGCCGCTGCGCGCGCCGGCCTGCGCAGTGCGTGGGCCGGGACGAAGGAACGGGCTCCGGGGGAGCCGAACAAAGGAACAGCACAACCAGGGAGGACAAA
>CAYUVM010000983.1:0-1396 GCA_964447935.1 uncultured Cytophagia bacterium
AGCTAAACATACCGCATAGCTTTCATGCCAATATCTTTGCGATAATGCATCATCTCGAATTGAATTTTTCCCACCGCACAATATGCGCGCTCATGGGCGCGGAGAAAAGTATCGCCAATTCCGGTAACGGCCAGCACGCGCCCGCCGTTCGTTACAAAGTTGCCGTCGTGATCGAGCATTGTGCCCGCATGAAAAACCATCGTCTCGCGATCACGAATCTGTTCGAGGCCGTTAATCAATTTGCCCTTTTCAAAACTTCCCGGGTAGCCACCGGATGCCAGCACAACATTCACAGCCCAGCGCGGTGAAATTTGCAATTCATAATTTTCCAAATCGCCGTTGGCGACACGCCACATGGCTTCGGCCAAATCGGATTCGACCAGCGGCAGGATCGCTTGTGTTTCCGGATCGCCGAAGCGGCAATTGAACTCAACGACTTTGGGGCCGTCTTGGGTGATCATGAGGCCGGCATACAACACGCCGCGGTACGGCGAATTTTCCAGCGCCATCGCCGCGAGCGTTGGTCGCAGAATTTCATTTTCGATTCGCAACATCAGTGCGGGCGTCATGAATGGCGCTGGCGCGTACGCGCCCATACCGCCAGTGTTGGGGCCTTCGTCATTATCGAAAACCGTTTTGTGATCCTGCGCCGGTGGCAGCACACAAAGATTTTTTCCATCGGTGAGGCAAAGAACAGAGATTTCCTGCCCCTCCATAAATTCTTCGATTACAACTTGCTGACCGGCATCACCAAATTCGTGCGTTTGCATGAGGCGCTGTACTGCCGTCAATGCGGCTTCCCGACTGCGCGCGATGATTACGCCTTTGCCGGCGGCGAGGCCATCGGCCTTGATCACGAACGGCGCCGGTGCTCTTTCAATATAAGCACGGGCATCTTGAGAATTCGAAAAAATCTTCGCTTCTGCCGTCGGAATCAAATATTTTCGCATGATTTCTTTCGCGAAAACTTTGCTGCCTTCGAGCCTTGCCGCCTGCTGCGACGGCCCAAAGATGCGCAGGCCATCCGCGGCGAAGTCATCCACGATACCGGCAACCAGCGGGGCTTCGGGACCAACAACGGTCAGATCAATTTGTTGCGTTTTCGCAAAATGCCGCAACGCCGCCACATTAGTAACTGGAATATCGACACACGTTGCCGTTTGCGCAATTCCCGGGTTGCCCGGCGCACAATATATTTTTTCTACCTGCGGGCTTTGCGCGAGTTTCCACACCAATGCATGCTCGCGCCCGCCGCCGCCGACGACGAGTATTTTCATTTAGGTTTTGTTATTATGCAGCAAAGTTATGACTACATTTCCCTTCTTGTGCCCGGTGTCGACGTAACGGTGCGCCTCGACGATCTGCTCGAACGGATAGCGCCGATCAATGACCGGTT
>CAYUVM010000984.1:0-1384 GCA_964447935.1 uncultured Cytophagia bacterium
CGTGCCCCAATGCATCCATCTCGCCCCAAGCGATGGGGAATTGTACGATAACGGGGAAATTCGGCAGGAGTTCGTCCATTTTCAGAATGATACGAAATGGTGTTTAAATATGCAAGCCTAAATCACGCCGCCCATTTTTCATCGACGCGGCCACGGCTGCGGCCGACGAGCACGAGATCGGCGCGGCCGATAAACAGGCCGACTTCGACGACACCGACGATGTTTTTAAGTTGTTCTGCCAGTTGGGGGGGATGCTTAATTTTGCCAAACGCGCAATCGATGAGATAATTGCCGTTGTCGGTTTGGAACGCCCCGCCCCGCGCTTTTTCGCGCAACTTGGTGCGCGCGCCGAAGCTGCGCAGGATTTCCATGGTTGAACGCCAACCAAACGGCACGACTTCCACCGGCAACGAAAATTTTCCCAGCCGGTTCACCAGTTTTTTTTCATCAACAATAATAATGACACGTTCGCTGCGGCTGGCAACGATTTTTTCCCGGGTCAGCGCCCCGCCGCCGCCTTTAATGAGATTGAGGTGCGGATCAACCTCGTCCGCGCCGTCAATGGTGACGTCGATTTTGGTGATCACGCCGAAATCGCTAACAAGCGGAATCTTCAGGCGTCGCGCCAGTTTTTCCGTGGTAATTGAACTCGGGACCCCGACGATTTTCAAACCGTTTTTTACTTTAGTGGCCAGGAGACGAATCGCAAATTCGCTGGTGCTGCCGGTTCCGAGGCCGACAATCATTTTGTTTTCCACAAATTCAACCGCTGCTGCCGCGGCAATTTGCTTCTGTTCCACGACGGATAGTTTGGGCATGCAACGCTCCACTCAGATTAAGGTTGGAAACTCGGTGTTCAAGATAATGAAATTGTGGTGAGAAGTCAAGTAGCAAAAAAGTTGCGGCGGAAAAAAGTTAGGGATACAACGGGCATTCAGAGAAGAAGCACCAGCGGGGAATTGGGTAGGGTTATTGTAAATTGGGGGTCGTAAATAAAAAGGCCCTATGGTCGCTCGATTTCTGCCAAACCGAACCAACTAACATAGGGCCAGCGCGAGAGGTGCATTAAATTTTGCAAAATTTAGACCAGCCTATAATCGCCTGTTTTTAGACACAACCTGCGCTAGTGGCAACATTTCAGCAGCAAATATTTTACACAGTGTGTTAATTTGCTTATCATTTTTGCGATCAACGTTAGTGTGGCGCTGCCCCCAAATTTTTACATGCTTAAAAAACACTTGCTTTCCTGCCAAAATTTCCGTATTTTTATTAGAATTATCCGGGACACGCCCGAGTTTCAGTTCGTTTAACAAAAGAAAATCGGGACTCTTTAAAGGTTTTGTTCTTTGACATGCCGTCAGTTTTTGAATTGGCCTGAAGAAGG
>CAYUVM010000985.1:0-1382 GCA_964447935.1 uncultured Cytophagia bacterium
CCGATGTCATTATACCCTACACCGAAATTCCTCACTTCCCCGTCTCTACGGTCGAAAGTCATGCCGGTCGTTTGATCTGCGGCCGCCTCGGCGGCAAACGCGTGATGGCGATGCAGGGGCGCTTTCATTATTATGAAGGCTACACCATGCAGCAGATTGCTTTCCCGGTGCGGGTGATGAAAGCGCTCGGTTGCCACACGCTGGTGGTTTCCAATGCCTGCGGCGGCATGAATCCGCTGTTCACTCCCGGCGACTTAATGGTTATGACGGACCACATCAATCTTCTTGGCGACAATCCGCTGATCGGGCCGAATGATGAAACGCTCGGACCACGCTTTCCAGATATGTCTGAACCTTACACGAAATCCCTGATTGCGCTCGCCGAAAAAGTGGCACTGGAAGAAAAAATCCGCATCCAAAAAGGCGTTTATGTCGCGCTCTCCGGCCCTTGTTTGGAAACCCGCGCCGAGTATCGTTTTCTGCGCGCCATTGGCGCGGACGTCGTCGGCATGAGCACCGTGCCGGAAGTTATTGTGGCCGTCCATTCCAGCATGCGTGTGCTCGGCATCTCCGTCATTACCGACGCTTGTTTGCCCGATGCGCTGGAAGCGGTGGATATCGCCAAAATCATTAGAATTGCCGGCGAGGCGGAGCCGAAACTGACGCTGCTGATGAAGCGCGTGATTGAAAAAATGTGACGATAGTAAAATATTCTCAGACTTTTATCTACGAGCAAACTGCGCCCTAAATCAGCGGCATAAAATACCTGCACAGCGCGACGACGAACTAAAGGCCTCACAGGATGTTTAAACCGTTTCCACAGCAACTCAACCTCCCTGTTATCGAAAAAGAAGTTTTAGACTTCTGGAAAGCGCACGATATTTTTCAAAAGAGCATCGCGGCGCGCGATGCCATGCGCCCGTTTGTTTTTTTTGAAGGCCCGCCCACGGCCAACGGCCGCCCCGGCATTCATCACGTCATCGCGCGCACGATGAAAGACTTTGGCTGCCGTTTCAAAACCATGCAGGGCTATCGCGTCGAGCGCAAAGCCGGCTGGGACACGCATGGTCTGCCGGTGGAAATCGAAGTCGAGAAAAAACTCGGCTTCACCCGCAAAGATCAAATCGTGGAATACGGCGTCGATAAATTCAACGCGCTGTGCCGTGAAAACGTGTGGACGTACAAAACCGCATGGGATGACCTGACCGAGCGCACGGCGTTTTGGGTCGATCTCGAGCATCCGTACATCACCTACGAAAATAATTACATTGAAAGTGTCTGGTGGATCCTCAAAGAATTTTGGAAAAAAGATTTACTTTACCTCGGCCATAAAATTGTGCCCTATTGCCCCCGTTGCGAAACGGCATTGTCGAGCCACGAAT
>CAYUVM010000986.1:0-1377 GCA_964447935.1 uncultured Cytophagia bacterium
GCCACCGGCGTTTATGACGCGACCCGAAATTGGCTGGTACTTTTTGGCGGTTTTGGCCGCGAAGGCTATCTTAACGACGTCTGGGCGTTTGATCTTGAATATGATGTTTGGCTCAACCTCACGCCCGGCCCCTGACCCCGGCTCGATCATCAAGCCATCTTCGACCCTCGCAGTCAGCGTCTCATCATTTATGGCGGCGATGCGAAACTCGGCAACAAATTTCATGATCTGTGGGAATTGCAAATTCAACCGAACTTACCGCTCGAGCTGATGCGCAAAGAGGCGGGCGGGCAACCGGACCCCTCCAAGCAATAAAGCCGTGGATCTTATTCATCACACGGCTTTATAAAAATCTTTTCGGTGTCTGGCTGGTGATTGGCGCTATGCTTTGGGCCGTCCCAGTAAAACTTCATCGCCTTCTTGCAAGCCTTCCTTGATCACCACGTAACGATCATTGCTTTCGCCGATGACCACATGACGCGGCGTGGTTTTACCGCCTTGTTTCAGATAAACCAACGGTTGCTTTTCGGCGTCGAAGAAAATACTTTCCACTGGAATGTGCAGAACATCGGCATGTTGATTCAAAACAATATCCGCCGTGGCGGTCAATCCCGGTTTCAAACGCAGGTCGCGCTCGAGCACGCTCAAGGTCACATCAAAGATTTTAGCGCCACTCGCTTTACCCGTCATTAAATTGAGCTTGCGCTTGGCCAAATCTGCAATCATTTTAATCTGCCCTTTAAAAACCGCATCGGGATAAGCATCAAGCCGTATTTCCGCAGGCAGACCGATTTGCAACTTTGCCAGATCGACTTCACTCACTTGCAAATCCACCAACATTGACGACACATCCGGCAAATAAATTAAATCCATGCCCTCCAACGGCGTCATGCCCACAGCGATTTTTTTGCGGTTTTCTTCATCGCCGGTGACGGCATAGACCACCAGCCCCTCCCGCGGTGCCAGCACCACGCTCTGGCGTAATTTCCGTTCCTGTTGTGCATACGCCTGCTGGGCCCGCGTCACCCTAATACCGGTTGCCTGCACATCGCCTTCTAACGAACGGGTTCGGGATTTCGCTTCAATAAAGGTTAACCGGGCTTTCTCCAAGTCCCCTTCGGTAATGAAACCCTTTTTGGCCAATGGCAACAGTGTTTCAAAATTTTTACGAACCGCGTTTTCGCGCAACTTTTGGGCTTCGAGTTCGCCCTCGGCTCTGCTATGTGCCGCGCTCGCCATAAGGATCACCGATTCCATTTCACCTCGGGCGATTTCATATTTGTTTGATACAAATTTGATCAGCGTATCGCCATTTTGCGCCCAGTAGCCATCCGGCACGAGCCAAAGAATCTGTTTATCGCTGAACGCGCAAAACGT
>CAYUVM010000987.1:0-1375 GCA_964447935.1 uncultured Cytophagia bacterium
ATATAACAAATTTTTAGTCAAAGAACAAGATTTGTAATCTGTCTAAGTAGAATTACCAAGGCGTATTTTTTCGATAGCTAAATATTCCCGAATCACCTGCAACTCGTCGGTCAGCTTCATCATTTCATGATTACTGGCCTCCAACGTGAACCGAAACAAATGCGCCAGTTTTTGCACCATCTCTTCGGCTTTGGCAGGGTCAACCGGAATCAGGCTCGCTATCGAATTAAGGGTGTTGAATAAAAAATGCGGATTGATTTTGGCACGCAAGGCCTCCAATTCCGCTTTGGTTTTTAGTTGCAGCAGCCGCTGCTCGTTAATTTCTTTCTCAGCTAATGTCGCAGCGTTTTCTTCCAGGCGATGGCGCAAAACAAAATAACCCGTGACCAGCGCGCCGAAAATGAGCGAGAAGAGCGTGCTCATTTTTAACCAGGAATAATATGACGGCCAGTCCGGCGCAACTATGGAAAACATGACAAGAATGCCGAACGCCAGCAACGTGCCGATCCATCCGCCGAGCATAAAAAGCCCGCCGAGCAGCAACGAACGTTTCCAGATATTCACGATCTCCAGAACGCCGGTCAAACTGATGAGAAAATAAATCGAAGCGCCGATGGCGTGGGAGCAGATCAAAAAACTGAAAAGGTTGCTCCACCAGTTTGAAGCCGGCGCAAAGAGGAACGTTAGCGCTATGGCAATCAGGGTATCGATCAACAGCAGGAGACGGAGATCTCTCCATGCGCAGACAGCGAGTAATTGGCGACGAAGTTTTTGCAGAGACCAAAGCATAGTGAAATGCTGATATTCGGTTTTTTAACTGGCTAAAACAGGCTTGGCTTTATAGATAAAAAAACTCGCGAGTGTCAGTAAAATACGAATTACCGCGTGCAACCACAACTTTTATTTTGATGCTCAAGCCGCTTCTGCAATTGTTGCAAGCGCTGAGGTCGCGGCTGGCTGGGTTGGTTGCATGAGTTTTTTGCGATACGAACGCGCCCAACTCGTCGTCAACGGTATGCCGATCACGGTTGGCCACAGCCAACGCACGAGTTCCGGCAGAAAAGTAAAATTCACGACGGAGAATGCTGAAACCGCGGCGATATAAGAACCCAGCATACCGCCCAGGTGATCGAAGAACCAGGCGTATTTTCCCAGCGGCGGCCGCAAAAATTTTCGCAGGTCATTTCCGGCGGCAAATGCGCCCAGCGCACCGAACGTGAGGAAAATCGAATTGAACCGCAGCGCGCCGGTGCTGGGATTGAACACGCCAAGCCCGAACATGATGGCGCTCGTGCCCGCGGTCAAAAGCGCGACGCTCCAATCTACTGAGTTTCGTTAATTAGATTGACGATTTTTCTTCAAACAACTTCGAGGC
>CAYUVM010000988.1:0-1374 GCA_964447935.1 uncultured Cytophagia bacterium
GGGATCAGCGACGGCCAAAGAAAAGATAATGACGTTCTTCCCCGCGCTGGTTTTTCGGCAACGGAATAAATTGTTTGAAGAAGTTCTGCATATTCGCAAAGTTCTCGGCGCGGTGTTGTCACCGTTTAATGCGTGGCTGGTTTTGCGCGGACTGCGTTCACTGGCCTGTCGCGTCGAACGCCACTCGGCCAATGCTTTGACGCTCGCGCGTTTTCTGGAACAACATCGCAACGTCGAGCGCGTGCATTATCCGGGATTGCCCTCACATGCGGGTTATGAAATTGCCCAACGCCAAATGCGTGCTTTCGGCGGTATGCTTTCGTTTCAGGTGAAGGGCGGGCGGGCGCAAGCGACCAACGTCGTGTCGCGCGTGAAACTGTTGACCTGCGCCACCAGTTTGGGCGGCACAGAAACGTTGATCGAGCATCGCGCCTCCAGCGAAGGGCCGAGCACGATGACGCCCGACAATTTGCTGCGTGTTTCGGTTGGACTTGAAGACGCCGAGGATTTGGTACAGGATTTGGCGCAGGCGCTGGAATGAATGTCACACACCTGATGATTCCAACTCAAGATAACTTTCAACTTGCCGGAACGGTTTACGACGCGGAGCGCAGCAGCAAAAAGGTTGTGATTATCAACACTGGAACTGGTATTTTACGGCGATATTATAATACGTTTTCACAACATTTGTGTGAAAATGGGTTTACGGTTGTTACGTATGATTATCGCGGCATTGGTGAGTCACGGCCCAAATCGTTGCGCGGGTTTGCGGTGACGATGCGGGAATGGGGACAAAAAGATATTGCGAGTGCGATTGACTGGAGCCGGCAAAAATTTAAACCCAC
Organism: uncultured Cytophagia bacterium; assembly: GCA_964447935.1. GTDB lineage: Bacteria > Zhuqueibacterota > Zhuqueibacteria > Zhuqueibacterales > Zhuqueibacteraceae > Zhuqueibacter. The sequence continues at coordinate 846 of CAYUVM010000988.1, forward strand.
CAAGCTTTTCATGGTTGGCCACAGTGCCGGCGGGCAGCTTATCGGCTTTGCCGCCAATAAACACTATATTGATGCGATGGTTTTGGTTGCGGCCCAAAGTGGTTATTGGGGACACTGGCCGTTGCCGCAGCGTTTGGGTTATGCGGCTTTGTGGTATTTTATGCCGCTGCTTGCCAATATTTGGGGCTACTTGCCGTCGAAATATCTCGGCCTCGGCGAAGATCTACCACGCGGCGTCGCTTGTGAATGGGCAAAGTGGTGCCGCCATCCGCAATATTTGTTTGGTTACGAAGTGACACTGGATCTCTCGAATTATGCGACATTGACCGCGCCGATACTCGCGTACAGTTTCGCCGACGATTCTTATGCGCCGAAGCGAGCCGTTGAAGCATTATTACAAAATTATCCGCAAGCCCGTATTGTTCATAAGCATATTTCACCAGCTGCGGTAAACGTCAAATCCCTCGGCCATTTCGGATTTTTTCGCAAAACCGTTCAGCATACGCTCTGGCGTGAAACCGTGGAATGG
>CAYUVM010000989.1:0-1346 GCA_964447935.1 uncultured Cytophagia bacterium
GATCGAGCGTTTCCAACATGCCGTTGATGCCGGCTTTCATGAATTTGTCGGGATCAACCGGATCGACATACTTGCGGGAAATTTCTTGATAGATCAGGCTGAACACTTCCATGTTCTTGCGAATTTCATACACGTAGTCGGCGCTGACGCTGACGCCCCAATTAAAGGCCCAGCCGGCCACGGTGAGCGCCGCAGCGCTTAACACGACAAAAATGGCGGTGCGTTTTTTCAACATGATGTTTTCTCCGAAAAGTTTTTCATTTTTATTTGCGCTTCGATCCTCGAAGTTATATTTTGGTCGATATTCTACGCGAGAGAAGCAAAGTGATACGGCTCGACATTATATTTTAAAACCCAATCTTTGCCGCAAAGTTGCATTAATTTCCTGGGAAACGGCGTCAAGACTCTGCGTACCATCTAAGACGACGAAACGCGCGGGTTCGGCTTGCGCCAGTTGCAAATAACCCTGCTGCACGCGCTCATGAAATCCATGATCCTCGCGTTCGAGACGATCCAACGGTTTGCCGCTCAACTGTTGGCGCGCCGCCGCCACCGCGAGTGAGATGTTTAATAAAAAAGTTATTTGGGGCAAAATGTCCCACGTTGCAAAACGATTGACGCGACGCACAAAATCCAAATCAATTTGCCGGCCGAAGCCTTGAAACGCCGTGGTGGAATCGACAAAACGGTCGGCGATGATGATTTTTCCAGCAGCCAACAGCGGCTGAATCTTTTCGCGGGTAATCTGTGCACGCGCGGCGGAGTAGAGCAAAATCTCGGTGCGCTCGGTCATGCCGCTGTGTTTCGCATCGAGCACAATATTGCGAATGGCCTCGGCAATCTCCACGCCGCCCGGCTCGCGCAGGAGCTCGGCGTCATATCCGGCGTGTTTTAAGGCTTCATATAATCGGCGCGCTTGCTCGGTTTTGCCAGAGAAGTCGATACCCTCGAAGGAGATGAAGATGCCGGATAAATTTGGGGGAAACATACGAACTTTATCAATCAACAATTTCGGAACTAGCCATTATTAATCATATACAAGATACATAATTTTCCCAAAATCAGCAAAACAATCTTTTACGCTTCATCTGCTGACCGGCCATAAATCGCGGGAACGGGAATATCGTTGAGGCGCAGATAAACGCCAAGCTGGGCGCGGTGATGAATGGTGTGATTCATAACAAAACTGCGCAACACCGCGAGGCGCGGCATAGTGAAGACGACTTTGCCACTAACCAGAAACGTCCACGGCTTGAGCAAATGCGCGTCGCTGGCGGCGGCAATAGCGGCACGCGCGGCAGCTATATTTTGGTCGAAACGGTCGAGAAGTTCGTGGCGCGAATGGG
>CAYUVM010000990.1:0-1345 GCA_964447935.1 uncultured Cytophagia bacterium
TCTTATAAAAATTATAATTCTACACCACGCCCGACGACAAAAAATAGCCATCCGAAGACGCGAAACCCCTGAGATAACAACTCGGAAAAATGCACGTGATGCGTTCTGATCACGGCACGGACGACGCAACCCTGGTGCAATTTTTTAGCCCCCAATACTGGTATCAAAACGGACACAATGAAGAAGAGAGCGGCTCGTTTAATCTTCATCGTTTTGGCCCGTTGGTGATTGCTGCGGTCTGCACGAAAAATTCCGGCGACGGCATTCCGCGCGCCGATGAAGGAAAAGGGATGGCGCTCAACAATGTGTTTGGCCTCGGGCCGGATAAAGAGTTGAGTCTCGAGAAAGGCAGCATCAGCGATGAGGCCGATACGCCGCAGGATTTTGTGATCGGCGCGAACACGCATATTGGCACAGTCGAAGCGCGCGAGCATCGGCCGGAGTTGCTGGATTATGTCAATTACAACTACACTCGCGGGTACAAAGCCGGCAGCAAAACTACGCTGGCACGGCGGGCGTTGGTTTATCTGCGCGGGCCGGTAAATCAGGAATTTGTTATCATCATGGATCGCGTCGATTCGGCGCAGGAAAAATATTTTGTCGTGCACACGCCGGTTGATATCGACGCCATGGGCGGAACGTGGAGCGCGGCCGGCAGCGGTCATTGGACGAGCACAGCCAAACAGGCAAAAGTGGTCAATCGCCTCGACCGCAGCCACGGGCAAATGTATCTGACGTCGGTGTGGCCGCAAAATACGACGCTGCACAAATTTGGCGGCACCGGCTACGAGTGGGTGTGGGCCGACGGTTCCACGGTGGCTTATCGCGGCGAATTTGGCGAACTGGCAAGTTTTTTATACAGCGATCACACGTTGCAAATCCGTTCGCCGGAAAATCTTTTTAACCGCGCTGCAAATTGGTGACGCCAACACGATGGGCGCCCCGGCAGCGGTGGAGGCAATCTCCGGCGTGTTTTGGATCGGCACCCTGCTCGATAAAGAGCGTCTGGTTATTTTCAGCAAAACTGAAAAGCCGTTGACGGAATTTTACTACGCCATTAACAGCAATAAAACCGTCAAACACTTTTTGGCGGAATTGGACAAACGGCGAGAATACACGGTGACGAGAGGTGCCGTCGTGGTGTCACGCGGCACGACCGGCCCGAATGGCACGATTGCTTTTTCAGATCAAGCGAATGGCGCCGCAACGTATACGGTCAAACTCGGCGCACCCTCAGCGGTTTCTGAAAGCGAGGCGGCCGTGATTCCGCAAACGCTGGAAATGAGAAATTATCCCAATCCTTTTAATCCCAATACAACGCTTACTTTCACCCTGCCGAAATCTG
>CAYUVM010000991.1:0-1343 GCA_964447935.1 uncultured Cytophagia bacterium
AGTCCTGGGCGTGGAACGCATTGGCATTGATGACAACTTTTTTGAGCTTGGCGGCCACTCTTTGCTGGCCACGCAAATCAATTCCCGCTTGCGCAAGATTTTGGGGCTTGATTTCCCGCTGCGGACGCTGTTTGAAGCGCCGACCGTGGCGGCTTTTTCGCAAATACTGACGGCACGATTCGGCAACAACGGTAAATTGGAAAAAATTGCGCAGTTGCTGGAAAAAATGCACCGTCTGTCGGATGAAGAGAAAAAGAGGCTGCTTGAGCAGGAACGGCATAAGAAAATTCTTGAATAAAATGAAACTTTTTATTTGCTTTTGAGCCGAAAGACTCGTATTTTGCCGTTACCCTCTGCCGGGTTTCCGGCAATACCATCGCCATAATCGCGCGATCGTCTTTTTTTGTCAAAATTAAAACAATTTCACGAGGCGGATGAATACCTTAAAATTTCAGCAGCGCCGATTGCCCCTCGCTGGGGTGACCGGAGCGGCAGCGTTAGCCGTTTTTTTTCTAACGGCGTGTGATTCTCGTACCCCCAAAGCGGGGAGCGAGAGCTCGAATTCGGCATCAGCTTTTGATGTTGCCGGTTCTGACCCACAGGCCATCGCGCTGGCGGATTCAGTGATGGCCGCTTGTGGCGGCAAAGAAAATTGGGAGCGAACACGCTTCATCACCTGGGATTGGTTCGGCAAGCGCCTGACTGTGTGGGACAAATGGACTGGCGATTTGCGCATCGAATCGAGAATGTCACTCGTGTTGATGAATATGAACACGCGGCAGGGGCGGGCGTGGAAAACCGGGCACGAAATTACGGATAAAGACGGCCTCAAAAGAGCCATGGACTATGGCTACGAAGCCTGGGTCAACGACGCTTATTGGATGATTCTGCCCTTCAAGTTGAAGGACGGCGGCGTCACGCTCAAATATATAAAGGAAGACACGACTGCCGAAGGCCAGATGGCCGACGTGATCAGCATGACGTTCAAGAATGTCGGGTTGACGCCGAACAATAAATTTCACATTTATATCGACAAGAAAAGCAAATTGCTGGTGCAATGGGATTTTTTCCGGGACGCCGAAGATTCCCAACCGCATTTCTTCACGCCGTGGAAGAATTACCAGAAATTCGGCAATATTTTGCTTTCCAATGACCGCGGCGAGGGCCCGCGAAAAATTCACGTTGGCCTGGGAGTTTATGACGAACTGCCGGCTTCGGTTTTCACGAGTCCTGATCGTATCGATTGGCATAAGATCAAAAGTGAATTCGCTGCCAATCCCCCCCAAACTCTTAATAACTACCTGCGGAGGAAAACTATGGTCTGATTATGGCGTGAAGAAATG
>CAYUVM010000992.1:0-1342 GCA_964447935.1 uncultured Cytophagia bacterium
ATCACCAAGAAGGAGGACTTCAAGGGCCTGAAGTTCCGCACGGTGGGCATCTCGATCGACGTGTTCACGGCGCTGGGCGCCGCGGTGAACGCCCTGCCCGGCGGCGAGATCGTCCCGGCGATGGACCGGGGCCTGCTGGACGCGGCCGAGTTCAACAACGCCTCCTCGGACCACCTGCTGGGCTTCGCCGACGTCTCCAAGGTGTGCATGCTGCAGAGCTACCACCAGAACGCCGAGCAGTTCGAGATCATGTTCAACAAGACCAAGTACGATGCGCTGCCCGAGAAGATGCGGGCGATCATCGCCAACGCGGTCGAGGCGGCCTCCGCCGACATGTCCTGGAAGGCGATCGACCGCTACTCCAAGGACTACATCGACCTGCAGAAGAAGGGCGTGAAGTTCTACAAGACGCCGGACCCGGTGCTGCAGCAGCAGCTCGTGGGCTACGACGCCGCCGCGGCCAAGAAGGCCGAGGGCAACGCGCTGTTCAAGGAGATCGAGGCCTCGCAGAAGCAGTTCGCCGAGCGCGCGGTCAAGTGGGAGCTCGACACGGTGGTCGGCCGCCGCATGGCCTACAACCACTACTTCGCCAAGCCCGCCGCGGCCCCGAAGAAGGGCTGATCCCGCACCAGGCCCGCAGCCATCCGGCCACCGCCGGATGGCTGCTTTGTTTTCGGGGCGGCACCGGAACGCCGGCTGATGCCGCGGCCGCGGCCCGGGGGCGCTTCCATTGGAGTACGCTGAGCCTCACCCCAGACAAGGCACCCTCTCGCGCCATGCAAAAACTCCTGCTCTTCGTCGACAAGGCGAGCACCTTCGTGGGCCACGCGTTCTCGTGGCTCATCGTCGCGCTCACCGGCCTGATCTCGTGGGAGGTGTTCTCCCGATACGCCCTGGACAACCCGCACCCCTGGGCCTTCGACGTGATGATCATGTTCTACGGCACGCTCTTCATGATGGCCGGGGCCTACACCCTCGCCAAGAGCGGGCACGTGCGCGGCGACGTCCTCTACGGCTTCTTCGAGCCGCGCACCCAGGCGACCATCGACCTCATCCTGTACATCGTGTTCTTCATCCCGGGCGTGATCGCGCTGTGCTGGGCCGGCTACGTCTACGCCGCCGAGAGCTGGGCCATCAACGAGCACTCCAACATCACCGCCGACGGGCCGCCCATCTACCCCTTCAAGACGGTGATCCCGATCGCCGGCGCGATCCTGCTGCTGCAGGGGGTGGTGGAGATCGCGCGCTGCGCGATCTGCCTCAGGCAGGGCGAGTGGCCCTCGCGCGAGGAGGACGTCGAGGAAGTCGACGTCGACAAGCTCAAGGAAATGGTGCACGTGAA
>CAYUVM010000993.1:0-1327 GCA_964447935.1 uncultured Cytophagia bacterium
AACGCGCCGAAATCGACGACGTTGCGCACCGTGCCTTTGAGAATCATGCCTTCCTTCAAATCTTCCATCTTCAAAACATCCTGCCGGAAAATCGGCTTCGGCATTTCATCGCGCGGATCGCGGTCGGGTTTTTCGATGGCGGCGATAATATCTTCGAGCGTTGGGACGCCAACTTGGCACTCTTGCGCCAATTCCGTGAGTGATTTCTTCAAGGCCTGTAAACGCTCGCGCAAGAGTTTGCTATTGCCGCGAACCTCCTGTGGTTTGATTGTCGTGATCGTCAAAAAACGCTCGGCGGCTTGATACGATTCCGGATGAATTGCCGTCGAGTCAAAAAAGACATCGGAGTCCGGAATGCGCAAGAAACCGGCAGATTGCGTGAACGCTTTCGGGCCCATGCCTTTCACTTCATGCAATTGCTCGCGCGATTTGAAGCGCCCGTTTTCATCGCGGTAGCGCACAATATTGTCGGCCACCGAACGCGTAACGCCGGCCACATGCCGCAGCAGCGCCGCCGAGGCCGTATTCAAATTCACGCCGACGTTGTTGACGCAAGACTCCACCACGCGGTCAAGCATTTCACCAAGCCGGGTTTGGTTGACATCGTGCTGATACAAACCAACGCCGATAGCTTTCGGATCGATCTTCACTAACTCGGCGAGCGGATCGAGCAGGCGTCGCGCAATCGAAATGTTGCCGCGCTGCGAGGCCTCGAGATCGGGAAATTCTTCCCCCGCGATCTTCGAAGCCGAATAAACCGAGGCGCCGGCTTCGCTCACAATGGCATATTTTAAATCGAGCGCCGCGCCGTTCTGTTGCGCTTCCGCCTCCATTTGCTGAATCAATTCCGCAGCCAGTTGCTCGGTCTCGCGGCTCGCCGTGCCGTTGCCAATCGCAATGACCGTCACCTTATATTTTTGAATGAGCGCCTTGAGTTGATCTTTGGAATAATCCCAGCGATTCTTCGGTTCATGCGGATAAATCGTGTCGCCTTCGAGGTATTTGCCGGTCTCGTCGATCACCGCGACTTTACAGCCGGTGCGCAGGCCCGGATCGATGCCCATGATGATGTGACCTTTCGTCGGCGGCTGCAAGAGCAGGTTGCGCAGATTCGTCGCGAAAATATTGATTGCATGCGCGTCAGCGACTTCGGTGAGCTGATGACGCAATTCCCGCTCAATGGCCGGCGACACCAGTCGCTCGTAACTGTCTTTGAGCGCAAGCTGCAATTGCTCGCGATAAATGGATTTCGGATTTGTGATAAATTTGTGTTCCAAATCCGCCAGCAATTCCGGCACCGGCGCTTCGACGAGCACTTTGAGAAAGC
>CAYUVM010000994.1:0-1324 GCA_964447935.1 uncultured Cytophagia bacterium
AATACCAGACATAAACGAGGGTCGTATCGATCCAACACGCTCAAAACCCTCTGCACCACGATGGGATGCACGGTGAAGCCTTAGCTTTCAATGCCGGCTTGCATGCGCTCCGCAAGCTGCTGAATGTATTTGCGGTCATTCTCCGGCCAACTCGTATCGATGTTGTACAACAAAATGATTTGGCGAGTACAAAACTCGTCGACAACGTGCATCATTCCTCCAGTGGGGCGAACGCGGCGTATTTTTTAGCGAGACGGCTTGGAATTTGGTTTTTCATTTCGCCCGCGTGGTCGCCGTGAAAGTTTTCTTAATGTTCCATGATAAAAACGGCACGCGACAATAGCAAGACAAATCTTATAACGCCGCGAAATTTTTCTTTTTTACAAAGCCAAGCGTTAGCAAACATTAGTTGATGGTACATTCGGTGGAAAGATTTTGCGGAAGGAGCGCGCAGGTTGTGGGCGAACGCGGCGCGTTGAATGCGCAAGAAAATCGTTGCGAGGACTTAGTTCTATTTTTGCAAATAACCCGGCCGCAGTCAAAGGGTATTCAATCTATTCCGGAAGGCGTGAATGGATGAACGAAGGCGTTGGCCTGCGAAAATAATAACGAAGCGCTGCCGTCATGTTCGATTTGAAAGAAACGTTTGTCCTAAGCAAAATCTCCGCTTGCGCATTTTGTTTCATTTTATTACTTTATGTCATCGGCGAAAATTGCCGGCGCGTTTAAACTAAAAGCTGTGTTCGCCTACCCGTCAAACAATGTTGAACTTTTAAATTAAAACCATGAGGAGATTGTACGATGAGCATAAACCCAAAAATGGCCATTGAGATTTTGGGGAATGAGGCGGCTTATTTGTTGGAGCACAAATGCACGACGATTGCAAAAGAACATTTGCATCTTCCCGGCCCCGACTTTGTTGATCGCGTGTTTGTCGCTTCGGATCGCCCCAATGCCGTGCTCGGAAATCTGCAACAAATTTTCAATCACGGTGTGCTGGCCGGCACCGGCTATGTTTCCATTTTGCCGGTCGATCAGGGCATTGAGCACTCAGCCGGCGCCTCATTTGCGCCCAACCCGATTTATTTCGACCCGGAAAACATCGTCAAACTCGGCATCGAAGGCGGCTGTAATGCGGTGGCGAGCACGCTTGGGGTTTTAGGAGCGGTTTCCCGCAAGTATGCCCATAAAATTCCGTTTATTTTAAAGATCAATCATAACGAGTTCCTGACCTACCCGAATAAGTACGACCAGATTCTGTTTGCCGACGTCAAGCAGGCTTTTGAGATGGGCGCCCGGGCCATTGGGGCCACGATTTATTTTG
>CAYUVM010000995.1:0-1316 GCA_964447935.1 uncultured Cytophagia bacterium
TTCAAGGCGCCTCGGCAGCGCCGCCGGCGCCTCCCGCAGGCAAGCGCCAACCGATTGTGGTGGACGAAAAAATCGGCCGCAACGATCCCTGCCCATGCGGCAGCGGGAAGAAGTACAAGAAATGTCATGGCGTGGAGGCGTAAACGCTTCTGGTTTCTAAATCAAGCCGTATCTTGAATGTTCTGTTGAGGCATTTTCATCTACCAACCCCATGCGCACTTTAGCTGAAGACACTTCGCCCGAAATGGAAGCCGTTTTGATCGGGCTTTTACGAAAGCGCACGCCGGAACAAAAACTCCGAGGCATGATAGGCCTGCGGGAATTGTCAAAACGGCTTATCTTGGGCCGCCTGCGTTCACAGGACCCCGGCGTGAGTGAGGTGGAGCTTCATCACCGGCTCAATGTGCGACGCCACGGCCAAGAAATATCCGAGAAAGTCCGGTTTGGTAAAAGCATGTCATTGAAATGGGAGGCTAAAATGCTCAATGAAACCCAAGTTATCGCTTTGGTGGCGCAACGCCTTACGGAGTTAAAAATTCCATATTTTGTCGGAAGCGGAGTGGCAAGTATCGTCCATGGCGAAGAGCGTTTTACCAAAGACGCGGATATCGTTATTCGAATTTTTCCGTTTCACGTTCCCCGATTTGTAAAAGCTTTTGAAGCAGATTTTGTCGTGAGCGCCGATGCCGTTCAGGATGCGCTGGAACGGCGGTATGCATTTAACATCATTCACATCGAAACGGCTTATAAGATTGACCTTTATCCGATAACGGACGAAGACGAGATGGAAATCACCGCTTTGGCGCGGCGCTTGCAAATCGACATCGGCGCCGGCGAAATCTGGCTGGCCAGCGCCGAAGACGTGATTTTAGCTAAGCTAAAATGGTTTCGCAAAGGCGGGGAACTTTCCGAAAAGCAATGGCGCGACGTGCTCGGCATTCTGAAAGTACAAGGCACGAATTTGGATTTCTCGTATCTCGAACCAATGGCGGCACGCTTCCTCCTAACAGATTTATTGGTTCGTGCCCGCGACGATGCGGGTGAAATTTAAATATGCGTTTCGCCGGCCGCTGCCCTCAACCTGCCTAAATAAAAAAAGCCCGGCAAGCATTTTCACACCCGCCGGGCTTGAAATCAATCCTATCCAACAACGCTAAAAACTCTGCGTCAGTCGCGTCATAATCAAGCGGCCCAAAATCGGCGCGCCGATAAACTCTAAATGCTTTTTGTCGAGCAAATTATTGACATTGAGCGCGAAACGCGTGTTTTTGGAAAACGGCAAGTCGTAGCCGAGATTAAGATCGAACACGGTGTAT
>CAYUVM010000996.1:0-1313 GCA_964447935.1 uncultured Cytophagia bacterium
GCCGTTTACCAATGGCGCTTCCGGTTACGTCAATCTGGCCGTGACCGTCAGCGGTGTGGTGACGGCTGATAGCGCGGATTTCTCGAACGAATATTTTATTCAAGACGGCAACGCGCCGTGGAACGGTTTGTGGGTGCGCGATTCGATCAACAAACCGAAACGCGGCGACAATATCACGATCACCGGGCCGGTGCAGGAAAATTTCAGCCAAACGTGGATCAATGCGCCGACGGCGTTCCGCATCAACTCGCGCAACAACGCCCTTCCCGCGCCGGTGGTTGTCAAAGTCAGCGCTATTCGTACCGGGGCCGCAACTGCGGAAAGCTACGAGAGCATGCTCGTGCAGGTGCGCAATGCCGCTGTCGTCAATCCTTTTGCGGATGGCGCCAGCAACTTCGGCGAATTTACCATCAGTGACGGCACCGGCGAGGTGCGCGTCGATGACCGCAGTAATTTGTACCGCGGCAACCTCGACACCGCGTATGTGCGCGGCGATTCGATTCGCAGTATTACTGGTGTGCTGGATTACACGTTCAATAATTTTAAAATCAACCCGCGCACGCCGGGGGAAGTGGTGCGTGGCAATACCACCGGCATTAAAGATCAATCCTCCGTCCCCTTCGTTTATCGCCTCGAGCAGAATTACCCGAACCCGTTCAACCCCGAAACCAGCATTCGCTATCAACTCGCGAAAGCCGGACAAGTTGATTTGGTGATTTACAACATGCTCGGCCAGAAAGTGCGCACGCTGATTAATGGCGTGAAAAATCTTGGCAATCACGTGCAAGTCTGGGACGGCAGAAATGATCGCGGTCAAGTCGTTCCCACCGGAATTTATTTCTATCGTGTCCACTCAGGAACGTTTACGGAAGTGAAAAAGATGTTGGTGGTGCGATAAAAGGCAAAAAAGATAAAAAGAAAAACAGGCAAAAAGACCGTCATCTCAACTAAGGAAAACTCTGATGAAACCCAATCGCCTCTGGATCGTGATCGCGGCGCTGCTGTTGGTGCTGCCGGTCGCGGGTTATTTTTCGCAACAGGTTTTTGCTGATCAACCGCAAATGGAAGCGGCATTGGTGGCGCTGAAAAATGCGCGCGAGCATCTCGAAAAAGCCACGGACGATAAAGGCGGCCATCGCAAAAAAGCGATGGAACATATTCGCAAAGCGATCAATGAAGTTGAAAAAGGCATCGCTTTCGACCGCCGCCACTAAAAAACGAGCGCTTCGGAGTGGCAAACTTAAGTTTGCCACTCCAGTTTTTTTGAAACGCTCGACAGTATAAGGAATTTACTCAACCGCCAGGAGCGATCA
>CAYUVM010000997.1:0-1304 GCA_964447935.1 uncultured Cytophagia bacterium
TGTGCTCGAATTAAATAATGTCATCGAACGCGACATCATTATGTTGAAAGGCGAGCATCTTCACCCGGATCATCTTCCTCTCGAATTACGCGGCGATAAAGGCGCGACTTCGGTTTTTGTTCCGTCTCCAAGCGCAAACAATGGCATCGCCGCCGCCGCGAACCTTTCGCTGGAAGAAATGGAAAAACGCCATATTCAAACGGTGTTGGTCCAATATAACGGCAATAAATCTCAAACTGCCCGTGCGTTAAATATTTCGCGCTCCACTCTTCGTGAAAAAATGAAGTTGTACGGGATAGCGGGATAGACGGCTTTAGAATCGCAACGCTTGCGTCACAAATAAAAAAGGGAACTAAAAACAGTTCCCTTTTTTAGCATCACGCGGCGCTGCTGAATTACCCCTTTTATCCCCATGGCCCCGTCCATCCCCCAATTTCAGCAGCGCCGGATGCGTCACGGCAACCCCACCGGCACGCCCACCAATATTTCCCCGTAACTCGTACCGGCCGTTCTGATGCCACCCCAATGCTCAATTCCCCCAATAAACCCACCATGTGCAAAAGTCTGGCGAATCCATGACGCCAATTCGCCGAACCTGGAAATAGGCAAAGTTAATCGTCAGGCTTTATTCCGCAGCAAAATGCCGGGGAAATTTTTTATTAAGAAATTTTGTGTGACCGTTTGGCGGCGGTTAAATCGGCGAAGGATCAGGGCAAGCAGTGCGAGTAAGCGTATCGCCAGATAAATGAGAATAACGGCGATGAGGAAATTGGAAACCATTTTACTACCCCGCTTTGAAGGTGACCAACGTGTCGCAACCTTAATCCATTATTTAAAAATTTTTGCTACCATATTTTGGGTAGCATCCCATGGGCAAAAGCTGGAACAGATTTTTGATATTTTTCTTGCACGCGCAGCCTGGTCGAGCTATCTTATTCCCGTATTCATCACCTTTTCGGGAGCGCAAAATGCGTCACGGACGTTTGGAACCAGCAAAGAATCATGAAACTCAAAAAGATTTGGATCGCCGCCAACTGCATGGCTTCGGTTACGCGCAGCAACTTTTTCGCGATATGGGCGGCTTTTCAAATTTTGCCATTTCGTTTTCGATTATTTCGATTTTAACCGGTGCGATAACCCTGTATGGTTATGGTTTAAACGCGGGCGGGCCGCTGGTCATGACCTTGGGCTGGCCGCTGGTGACGGTTTTCACGCTGGCCGTGGCTGCCGGACTCGCCGAACTGGCCTCGGCGTTTCCCACTGCCGGGGCAATGTACCACTGGGCCGCGATTCTCGGTGGGCCG
>CAYUVM010000998.1:0-1282 GCA_964447935.1 uncultured Cytophagia bacterium
TCATGGGTTCAAAATGAACTCGCACTTATTGGCAAGTTTTCTGCGCGCTCAATTCAGTAACCAAGGCCTGCGATAATTTATCTAAACACGTTTTCGTGCTTAAACTAAGCGCTTCAACGACAGCAGACGGAATCTTTTTAGCCACCGGTTGCAGATGTTCAAATTTTCCTTGCCAAACAACCCGCCGCGTCGACGGCTCTTGGAGGTTGGCCGTAAAAACAACTTTGCCAAACCAGTTGTTCTGTTCGTCCCATTCTTCAAAAGCCAATAGACGTCCGCTCAAAATATATTTCACATTTGCCGGCGTCGGGTAGGTGGTAACCGCCTCGAACAACTTGCTCTCAGCAAGATAGCCGGTCACTTTTTCAGTAAACAGATGCCGTGGCGGCGCGACCCAGCGGCGATAAAAATAATATTTTACTTCAAACGGCGAGTCGCGATAAATAATGCGATCATCATCGTAAATCACTTCGGATTGAAATTTTTCTACTCCCAACGCAAACGGCAAGGGCGGGTGGCCGTCGTTAAGTTTTTTATCCGGCTCAAAAGCTAATGTGTAATAATAAGTTTCCGGCACTCCGCCGCAGCTTTGGAGCAAAAAACACGAGGCAAAAAGCACAAGGCAAAAAACAAACTGCCGCGTAAAGTTGGGCGAATGCATTTCTTCGCTATTGATCTTCACGAGAGCAGGGTAAAATGTCATTCCGGAGGAATCCTTTTTGCCGCCAGCGTTCGCCGGGAATTGTAACAAAATTCTTCCAGAATGATATAAAGTTGACACTTGACTAATCTTCATTTTCGCTCTTTTTAGGGTAATTTCCGTTCCGGTGGGTTGGACTTACGCACGAGATTCCACGGGCGCTCTTTAATCGAGCGGCTGAATTGCTCGAAATGCTGCGAGGCATCTTGCAAGCTTTGCATCGCTTCGTAAAAACTTGCCTGATTTTGCGAGACCATGCCGTCCATTGATTGCGTCGCGCGGTTGAGCGACAACAACAGCGTATCGGCGCGCGCCATCGTCGTGTTGAGCTGCGCCAATGTGTTCTCCAACGCGCTGGTGTTGGTCGCCATCATTTTATCGAGCTTGCCGCTGAGTCCTTGGAATTGCAGCGTCAGCGCATTCATGTTGGCGATAATGCCCGCGATATTTCCGGCGCTTTTCTCCAGCAGCGTGTCGGTGTTCGCCAGCATATTGGAAATGTGCGCCCGGTTTTCATCCCGCAGCAGATCGTTGACGCGAATCAGCAGCGTTTCGAGCTGGTCGCTCAATTGCACCAGCGGC
>CAYUVM010000999.1:0-1270 GCA_964447935.1 uncultured Cytophagia bacterium
CAGGGTGTTGAACTTCTCCCCTACTGACAGGACCGTGAGAATGTGATTCCGTTCGGTCTCCACGTTGATGGGGGCCAACATGCGCGGATCGGATGCCACGTCGGGGTCGCTGTTCTCGTATGTCGACCTTGAGAGCCGGGTTCCTGCGAAGCACCCGCTCCGGGTCATCAAGGCGATGGTCGATGACGTGCTGATCTCGCTAGATGCAGAGTTTGAGCATCTTTACGAGGGCACCGGCCGCCAGTCGATCGCGCCCGAGCGGCTGCTGCGCGCCTCGCTCTTACAGGCTTTCTACTCGGTGCGCTCCGAGCGCCAGCTGATGGAGCAGATTGACTACAATCTTTTGTTCCGCTGGTTCGTTGGGCTCGGGATCGACGATCCCGTCTGGGACCATTCGACGTTCTCGAAGAACCGCGACCGACTGCTCGATGCCGATGTCGCGGCAAAGTTCCTCGAAGCCGTTTTGCGCCACCCGAAGGTGAAGCGCTTTCTGTCTGACGATCACTTCTCGGTCGATGGCACGCTGGTCGAGGCGTGGGCCAGTCTGAAGAGCTTCCGCGCCAAGGACGGCAGCGACGAGCCCCCGTCGCCAGGCCGTAACGGCGAACGCGATTTTCATGGCGAGAAACGCGCCAACGACACGCACGAAAGCAAGACCGACCCCGGTGCCAAGCTGTTCCGCAAAGGCAAGAGCCAGCCGGCGAAGCTCTACTTCATGGGCCATGCGCTGATCGAGAACCGGAACGGCCTCGTCGTGCAGGCGGACGCGACGCAGGCGACCGGCAAAGCCGAGCGCGCTGCCGCGCTAGCGATGATCGACCGGCAAGACCCTGGCTCGGAGCGCCGGCTCACCCTGGCCGCCGACAAGGGCTACGACACCTCTGACTTCGTCTCTGACCTGAGGCAGAAGTGCGTGACGCCGCACGTAGCAGCGAAGGTGACGGGCTCGGCGATCGACGGTCGCACCACGCGGCATGAGGGCTACAAGGTCAGCCAGCGCAAACGCAAGCTGGTCGAGGAAGCGTTCGGTTGGGGCAAGACCATCGCCGGCATGGCGAAAGTAAAGGTGCGCGGCCTCGCTCGCGTGCGCTTCAAGTTTACGTTCGCGATGGCCGCATACAATCTGATCCGGATGCCAAGGTTGCTCGCCACAGCATGAGCCGAATGGGCTGAACCACCCCGACAATGCCAAAGGATATGGAAATAGGTTCGTTCCAGGCCTCGGCCGAGTAGGCGCTTCTACCCGCGACCAAAGTTCAACACCCTGCTA
>CAYUVM010001000.1:0-1250 GCA_964447935.1 uncultured Cytophagia bacterium
AAAAGAGCCAATAAAATCGGGGCTAAAACACCAAGTCAGAAAGTTGATAATGTAAGGAAAAACTAAGCAAGAATCAAGAGCGCATTTTTTTTGCCGGTTTATGAGGCGGGTCAATTTTCGCTCAAAGGCTGTCGCCATAAATTAAGGAGAGGCAGCTTCCGATCACCGTGAAATCTATCCGCAGGCGAAAACATTTGCGGAAAGGTCAAGCTATTTGAGAAAGTTGTGCCAATGGCCATTCGCTGTACGGCTCTGTTCTCTCTCTCGTACCTGTGCGAACACGTTTAGAGCACCACCCTATTGGTGTTATTATAAAATTTGAACTTGCGCAAGAGCAAGGTTCTGGCATAGGCGTTGCTGAAATAAACAGCGAAGTCAGCAAAGAGAATTTGCTGTGCGCCGGTGCATTTTTCGGTTTAACGGTCAAATGTATTCGCCGGATAATTTAAGGATGAAACGGCGAATTTTTCGATACCACCAACTCAACCAACTTTTAGGAGAAATCATGAAGTCCCCCAAATTCGTTCATCTGTTGTTCACGGCTTTTGCGGCTTTCGCGATGACGGCTTGTGACAACCAAAGTCCGGTTTCCTCGCAAAATGATGAAATTGCCACGGAAGATGCCGCCGAGTCAATCGCCAGCGCCATCGGTTCGGAAAATGGCGGCGCGGCGGATCAATTGGGTGATGTGATGGAACTTGCGAGCTTTGGCCGTTTGCAGGCCCAAGCTGAAGATGGCCTCAGCAAAGCCAACGGCTTTGGAAAAATTGATACGAGCTACGACGCCGCCACCGGCACGTGGACGTTGAAGCTGAGCCGCGAGCGCGGTAATCCCAATGGCGTGCCGTATGCGCAGTTTAGCCGCACGTACACGTATCAGTTTTTGAATAAAACCGGCCAGCCGCAAAAATATTGGAAAGTCGGCGCGGACACCGCTTACACGATCAAGTTCAATATCGTCGAAGGCACGGGCACGCATCGCACGAACAATTTATCGCAGCAGCTCACAGGTTTGAGCGGCGCGTTTACGGCGACCGGCGTGAACACGCGTATGGTAACGATTAACGGTACGTATCAACGTTCCGCGGTGGATACGATCACCACGCGCAATTCCGTGCGCACTTTGGATCACACGTTGAAGCTGACGTTTACAAATGTGCAAGGCCCACGCGGCCACCGGCTTGAGCTGGCACGCAAATTCACCGGCAATATCAGCGGCACGTATGACGCCAAAGTAACGTTCCAGCGCG
>CAYUVM010001001.1:0-1245 GCA_964447935.1 uncultured Cytophagia bacterium
GTGCGGATCTGCACCTCCACCGGCATGCCGAAGGGGCCGAAGAGCGTGGTGTGCAGCGACTGGTAGCCGTTCGCCTTGGGGATGGCGATGTAGTCCTTGAACTTGCCCGGGATGGGCTTGAAGAGCGTGTGCAGCGCGCCCAGCGCGAGGTAGCAGGCGGCCACGTCGGGCACGAGGATGCGGAAGCCGTAGATGTCGAACACCTCCGAGAAGGAGATGTTCTTCTCCTGCATCTTCTTGTAGATCGAGGAGATGTGCTTCTCGCGACCGTGCACCTGGGCGTCGACCCTGAACTCCTTCAGGCGGGCCTGGATCGAGTCCTTGAGCTTGCCCACGGCGTCGCGGCGGTTGCCGCGCGCGCGCTTGAGCGCCTTCTCGAGCACCCGGAAGCGCGTGGGGTGCAGGTAGCGGAAGCCCAGGTCCTCGAGCTCGTAGTAGATCGCGTTCAGGCCCAGGCGGTTGGCGATGGGCGCGTAGATCTCGAGGGTCTCGCGGGCGATCCTCTCCTGCTTCTCGGCGTGCACGGCGTCGAGCGTGCGCATGTTGTGCAGGCGGTCGGCGAGCTTGATGAGGATGACGCGCACGTCGCGCGCCATCGCGAGCAGCATCTTGCGGAAGTTCTCGGCCTGCGCGTGCTGCAGCGTCGCGAACTCGATGCGGTCGATCTTGGAGACGCCGTCGACCAGCTCGGCGACGGCCTTGCCGTAGTGGCGCGCGATCTCGCCCTTGGTGGTGTGCGTGTCCTCGACCACGTCGTGCAGGAGCGCGGCCATGAGCGCCTGCGGGTCCAGGTGCCACTCGGCGAGGATCTTGGCGACGGCGAGCGGGTGGGTGATGTAGGGCTCGCCGCTCTTGCGGTACTGCCCGGCGTGCGCGGCCCGGGCCGTCTCGTAGGCGCGCTCGATCTGCGCGATGTCCTCGGCCTTGAGGTAGCCGAGGCTCGCGGAGAGCTCCGAGGCGTCGGGCCCGGGCGGCGACGCGCCGGAGCCCCTGAGGCTCCCCGCGACCGTCTGGACGCCGGGGAGGGACATGGCTCAGGTCAGAGGACGGGCGGCGTGGGCGCCGGGGGATTCAGCAGCTCCTGGCCCACCTTGCCGCCGGCGATCTCGCGCAGCGCGACGACGGTGGGCTTGTCGCGGTTGGCCTCCACCAGCGGGGAGGCGCCCAGCGCGATCTGGCGCGCGCGGTTGGTGGCCGCGAGCGTCAGCTCGAAGCGGTTGGGGAAGTACTTGATGCAGTCGTCGA
>CAYUVM010001002.1:0-1241 GCA_964447935.1 uncultured Cytophagia bacterium
CCTTGTGGGCTGCTGTCGAAGCCGATAATAGCTATACTCAGAAAACGCCCCACAACGGGGCGGGACTACAAATTTGTAAATTTTATTTTTTAACAGTCTCTATTCGTCCTGAAGATGACGGACACGCTGCTGGTCGGGCGAGGTGATGACATGGTAGTGACCGAAGGCAATGCCGGCACGGTGTGCCGGCCGGCAAAAATTCGTGCGCAAGATGTTTTTACAGCCATAATATCGACACATTGCATTTCCGGATAAAGGCGGCTGCGATAGCCGCCTTTTTAGTTTTTGCCCGTTGCTTTTCTGATGAAAATTGTTACATTTAGACTGAAATTCATCAGCAAACAGGAAAAGCAAAACCGGTGAACCGCATCAACCTCTGCCTCGGCATTCACAACCACCAGCCGGTGGGAAATTTTGATTTCGTGTTTGAAGAGGCGTATCAGAAATCGTATTTGCCCTTTTTGGAGCTTCTGGAAAAGCATCCGCATGTACGATTGGCGCTGCATTGCACCGGCATTTTGTTGGAGTGGATCAAAAACAACAAACCGGATTACATTCCGCGTTTGCGCAAGTTGGTGGAAGCCGGGCAAATCGAGATGATGACCGGCGCGTTTTACGAGCCGATTCTCGCGGTGATTCCGGATGAAGATAAGCTGGGGCAAATCGACAAGCTGACGAAATTTGTCAAACAACACACGGGCTACGACGCCAAAGGGATGTGGCTCGCGGAGCGCATCTGGGAGCCGCATTTGCCGAAGCCGCTGGCACAGGCCGGCGTCAACTACGTTGTGCTGGATGATTCGCATTTCCGCGCCGCGGGTTTGCCGCCGGAAAAATTGTTGGGTTATTTTGTGACCGAAGAACTGGGGCACGCGGTCAACCTCTTCCCTATTGCCGAACGTTTGCGCTATTCCATTCCTTATGAAGAGCCGCAAGCCACCATTGATTATCTCCGCAATCTCGCCAGCGAAGACGGCAACCGGGTTGTGGTCTTTGCAGACGACGGCGAGAAATTCGGCGTGTGGCCCGGCAGTTACAAACACAATTATGAAGAAAAATGGCTGGATCGTTTCTTCAATTTGCTCGGCGAGAATCGCGAGTGGATTAATATTTTGCATTTCTCCGCAGTGTTGCAAAAATTCCGGCCGGTAGATCGCGTGTATTTGCCAACGGCCAGTTATCGCGAGATGATGGAATGGGCGATGCCGAGCGCGACGATTCATCGCTACGAAGAGTTTGAA
>CAYUVM010001003.1:0-1236 GCA_964447935.1 uncultured Cytophagia bacterium
GGTGGCGCCGTGATAGGAACGGTAACGCACCAGAATTTTCTGCCGCCCGGTAAAAGCGCGCGCCATTTTGATGGCGCTTTCATTGGCCTCCGCGCCGCCAAGCGTGAAGAAAAATTTCTTGAGATCGCCCGGCGTCAACACCGCCAACTCACGCCCGATCTCGGCGCGAACGCGCGAGGCCATGCTCGGTCCGGCGTAGGCCAGTTCTTCGGCCTGCCGTTTGATGGCGTCAATAACGCGCGCGTCGCCGTGGCCGATGTTAACACACATCAATTGCGAATTGAGATCAAAATAGCGCTTACCGGTCGCATCCCAAAAGTACACGCCTTGGGCGCGCGCCATCGGAATGGGATTCACCGCCTCCTGCGCCGACCAGGAAAAAAACGAGTGCGCTTTGGTCAGCGCGACCATCTCATCGGCGGACATGGGATTGATAATAGGGTCGGTCATGATTGTTAATGCACTTGAATTTTTAACTGTTTTTTGAACGCGGATAACGCGAATTGACACAGGCAAAGCAAAAATAAAAATCCGCGAAAATCTGTGCCATCAGCATCAGCCGTGTTCAAAGGCTTTTGCTTTGACGCTGTCTCGTTTGTGGAATTTCAGTTTTGAAAGAAATTACCTGCTCGTGTTTTTGATATCGCCCTTGAGCATAAATCCACAAACCTTCATGCCGGCTTTGATCAACGCCGCTCGAGAAGCTTGGTTTTGGATGCTGCAACGCGCTGCCGGTACACGCCCTGCCAAATAACATGCCTTTTTCAATTCCTGCAAGATAAAACTACCGAATCCTTTTCTGCGAAAACTCTCTTTCACTTCCATATACAAATCTGCAAACGGTTTGTTGTAATGCAGCATGAATCCGCCGGTAGCGATAATTCCTCCAGCCAATTCCAAAACATATTCGCCAACCGGTTCGATTTGATGCGTAAAGATAGGATCGGCAGTTTTTCTGGCGCGAAAACTCACTTCGGAAAGCGTGTGCGCTGTCGTCACGTGATCATCAAACAACACAACATTGGCATTTATGTTATGCGCAAACTCATACAACAGCGAAGTGAGCCGCACGTCATTGCTCTGGAATTCGATCAGCCGTGCTCCCGAAACCGCGATCAACTCATGAAAGATGAAACTGGAAAATTTTCTAAATGGCGGAATCAAATAAAATTCAAAAATGGTGTCGCGGTCAGCAACTTCCTCGCCTTTAATTGAACCATAACCAATCTCCACCTC
>CAYUVM010001004.1:0-1227 GCA_964447935.1 uncultured Cytophagia bacterium
GATTATTTCGTTAATTTAAAAAAAACGTTTTTAAAATAAGCGAACGAAGAGAAAGATGAAACGATCCGGAGATTAAAGAGCCGTGGTGATGAAATAAGGAGCCAATACTTGTATTTGCTCAATTATCCGATCTTTGCCGATCTTAGCGATGATCCGCGCTTCATTGAGCTTGTCGAAGCAGAGAAAAAGAAGTATGAAGAGAATTTGCTGAAGTTTGGGGATTTGGGGATGGAGTAGCGTAGAGTGAGGAAAGCATGGAGCAGGCGATTGATTTTGCGAAGTAACCCGATTCAAAGGATATGGAAGAAGCAAAAAATCGCAGTGACGGCAAACGCGCCACTGGATAAAATTTGGCGTAACATGGCTCCTCCGAAAATTTGTTTGAGAATTAAGGAATTTTTATTAGGCGAGTTCGTTCATTGCCAGCCCCAAAAGCTACCAACTTTAGAAATTCCAATATACGCAAAGCCGTATTCTGCGCAAATAATGAGTGGCCGCAAACGCGAAAGCTCTTCCCTTCAAACAAAATTTCTCGTCACCCATTGCAACAAGATGTGGCTTTCCAACGTCTTAATGTTATCGAACTTAACAATTCAGCTTTCATTTTTAATTTTTCCTGAGGAGGAACCATGCAGTTCAAAAGCATTGGTAAAATGCTGCTGGGCACCGCCCTGCTGTTTGCAGTTGGTTGTGTGCAAAATCAAAAACCGGCCGCTAGCGGTTTCAAAGTGCCGGTGAGTTATCAGAAACTTGACAACGGGCTGAAAGTCGTGTTGTCAACCGATTACACGGCGCCGACGGTCACCGTCGCGGTGTATTACAACATCGGTTTTCGCATCGAGCCGAAAGATCGCACCGGATTTGCGCATTTATTCGAGCACATGATGTTTCAAGGCTCGGAAAATTTGGGGAAAATGGAGTTCATCAAGCTCGTGCAGAAAAACGGCGGCACGCTCAACGGCTCGACGCGTTTCGATTTCACCAATTATTTTGAGATTTTGCCGGCGCACAAATTGGAAACGGCGCTGTGGGCCGAAGCCGATCGCATGCGCGGCCTGGCAATTAATCAAGATAATTTGACCAATCAACAAGGCGTGGTGAAAAACGAGGTCAAAGTCAACGTCATCAATCAGCCGTATGGCGGGTTTCCCTGGCTGGACATGCCGCAGTACGCCAACACCAACTGGTTCAACGCGCACAATTTTTACGGCGATCTGAAAGATCTCG
>CAYUVM010001005.1:0-1227 GCA_964447935.1 uncultured Cytophagia bacterium
TTCAACGACGTGACGGCAATGAGTTTCACCGTTCTTTCCAATACGAGCATACGCGCGAATGTTCCGGCTGGCGCGGCCACCGGTCCGATCAGCGTCACCGCGCCGGGAGGGACGGCAACAAGCGCCGATGAGTTTACCGTTACCGTGCCGCCGCCCATTTTGACTTTTAATCCGACGGACGACGCATATGTGTCCTCGGCAAATCGCACGCAGAACAACGGCGCGGCAACGACGCTACGATTGCAGCAATCCTCGACGGTGCTGCGAAGCTATCTGAAGTTTGCGGTGAGCGGGTTGGCCGGCACGATACAAAGCGCGACGCTGCGTTTGCGAGTGACGGTGGCTAGCAGCAGCGGCGGCTCGGTGTTTGTGACTTCAAACAATTATCGCACCAACGCCACACCATGGGTCGAGAGCGGGATAAATTTTACCAATGCGCCGAATTTTATTGGAACGGCCTTGAGCACGGTGGGCAGCGTGACGGTTGGGCAGTGGGTTGATTTTGACGTGACGCCGGCTATTGCCGGCAATGGCACGTTTAGCTTCGGCATGAGAAACGCCTCTTCGACAACGGTGCAATACAGTTCGGAAGAAGGCGCCGACAAGCCGCAATTGGTTATACAAACGAGCGCGGTGGCCTCGGCTCGCGAGCTGTCAAAAGCTGTCGCCCTGCCGGTGAATCTTGCCGGGCAACGGCCGGATGAGATCACGCTGGCGCCGAGTTATCCGAATCCGTTCAATGCACAAACAGTAATTGAATATGCACTGCCGGAAGAAGCGCATGCGCGTTTGGGCATTTACAATGTCATGGGCCAGCTCGTCCGCCAGTTGGTTGATGAGATGCAAGCGCCGGGATACCGCTCGGCATTGTGGAACGGTCGTGATGATCATGGCCGGGAAGTCAGTTCCGGCATTTATCTTTATCGCCTGCAAGTCGGGCCGCAAGCGATCGTGCGAAGAATGACGCTGCAAAAATAAAATGGCAAATTGTTTACCGCCGTTTCGCGAAACACGTTTTGCGCCTTTTGTTAGATGCATTATGCTTTCCCTCAGGAGAACCTATGACTCAAACGAACCAAGACGACACGCTGATTTATAAAGTCGTGTTGAATCACGAGGAGCAATACTCTATTTGGCCGGCAGAACGAGAAAACGCCCTCGGCTGGCGTGATGCGGGCAAAATCGGGCCCAAAGAAGAATGCCTCGCTTATATTAAGGAAGTGTGGA
>CAYUVM010001006.1:0-1222 GCA_964447935.1 uncultured Cytophagia bacterium
CGACCGTCGACGTGCGGGCCCACCGCCGCCGGGTCGGGATGCTCTTCCAGCGCCCGACGCCGTTCGCGGGAACGGTGCGCCAGAACCTGCTCGTCGCCCGCGAAGGGCTGTCGGACACCGATGCCGGTGCCCTGCTGGAGCGGGTCGGGCTGGACCACGCGTTCCTGGACCGGCCCGCCGACCGCCTGTCGGGCGGCGAGGCCCAACGGATGTGCCTGGCCCGGACACTGGCCACGATGCCCGAGGTGCTGCTGGCCGACGAGGCGACCTCGTCACTCGACCCGGAGGCCACCCGCCGCCTCGAGACCCTGGCCCTGGCCCTGCGGGACGTCGGCATCCCCGTGGTCTGGGTGACCCAGGAGCCCGAGCAGATCGATCGCATCGCCGACCACGCCGTCCGGGTCACCGCCGGACGGGTCGAGGTGCTGTCGTGAACGGCGACGTCAACGGCTGGGGCCTCCTGGCCTCCCTCGTCCTGATCGCCGTCGCCGTCGGCATCTCCCGTTGGCAGCGCCTCGGCCTGGAGGGTTCGATCCTGGTCGCCGTGGCCCGGGCCACCGGCCAGTTGCTCCTGGTCGGCCTCGGCCTCGGCCTGGTCCTGGCCGACGACGCCCCCCTGCTCTGGTCGTGGCTGTGGGTCGCGGGCATCATCGTCTTCGCCGCGGTGACCGTCCAGCGTCGGGCGCCCGCCATCCCCGGCCTCTTCCGGGTCGCCGTGGTGGCCCAGGTCCTGACGGCGGCGGTCAGCCTCGGCGTGATCTTCGGGCTGTCGATCTTCCCGTTGGAGGCCCGGACCCTCGTGCCGGTCTCGGGGATGATCCTGGGCAACGCCCTGAGCTCGGCCGTCCTGGCCGCCCGCCGCCTGGTCGAGGAGTTCACCGACAAGCGCGACGAGCTGGAGGCCCGCCTCGCGCTGGGCTGCGCGTCCCACGACGCCGCCCGGCCCTACCTGCGGGTCGTGCTGCGCACGGCGATGACCCCCCAGATCGAGAGCACCAAGGCCGTCGGCCTGGTGTTCCTGCCGGGGGCGATGACCGGTCTGGTGCTCGCCGGCGTCGACCCGCTCGACGCCGTCCTCGTCCAGCTCGCGCTGATGCTGCTGATCCTCGGCGGCGTGGCCACCGTCAGCACCGTGGTCACCCTCGGCGCGGGGCGCCGCCTGTTCACCCCCGACGAGCGCCTCGTGCCGCTGCTCCGGGAGGCCGAGGGCGCGTAGCGGCGG
>CAYUVM010001007.1:0-1216 GCA_964447935.1 uncultured Cytophagia bacterium
GGGCGGCGTAAAGGCGTCGATGCAACACCTTCTGGTTGAATGAGCGTGGGAGGTGTTGAATGAGAGCGAAACGGAAGTTCAGTAGCGAGGAGCGGGCGGCGGTGTGGGCGGGTTGGCTGGGCGGCCGGACGCTGGTGGCGATTGGGCAGGAGTTGGGGCGGTCGCCGGCAGTGGTGTTGGGCGTGATTCGGCGCGCGGGTGGCTATGCGCCGCACCCGCGGGTGCGCGCGGCACGGGTGCTGCAGGCGGTGGAGCGGGAGGAGATCTCGCGCGGGTTGGCGGCGGGGCGGTCGCTACGGGCGATTGCGCTGCAGCTGGGGCGGTCGGTGTCGACGATCAGCCGCGAGGTCAAGCGCAATGGCGGCGGTGCGGGCTATCGGGCAGGGACCGCGGACGCCCGGGCGTGGGCGTGTGCGCGGCGGCCGCAGCGAGGTCGGTTGGTGCGGTGCGCGCGGCTGCGGCAGTGGGTGGAGCGCAAGCTGCGGCGCGACTGGTCGCCACGGCAGATCAGTGTTGGCCTGCGGCGAGCGTTCCCGCATGATGCGCAGATGCGGGTATCGCACGAGACGATCTACCACAGTCTGTTCGTGCAGGCGCGTGGGGGGCTGAAGGCGGAGTTGGTGCGGCACTTGCGCCGGGGCGGGTTCATGCGACGACCGCGCCAGGCGGGGAGTTCGCCGCATTCGGGGGTGGTCGACGGGATCTCGATCCATGCCCGGCCGCCGGAGGCAGGGGATCGCGCGGTGCCGGGGCATTGGGAGGGTGACCTGCTGATGGGGGGCAACCACTCGCAGATTGCGACCTTGGTGGAACGGCGGTCGCGCTACGTGATGTTGGCCAAGGTGCCCAGCAAAGACACGCAGACGGTGACGGCGGTGCTGGCGCGCAAGATTCGTCGGCTGCCGGCCGAGTTGCGCCGTTCGCTGACGTGGGATCGCGGCAACGAAATGTGTGCGCACCGGGCGTTCACGGTGGCCACCGCCGTGCAAGTGTACTTCTGTGATCCCCACAGCCCGTGGCAGCGCGGCAGCAACGAGAATACCAACGGCCTGCTGCGGCAATACTTTCCCAAGGGTGCCAGCGTCGCTGAGTACAGCCAAGCCGAGCTCGACCGCATTGCCCGCCGGCTCAACGAACGACCGCGCGAAACGCTAAACTGGCTGACGCCCCTGGAAGTCCTGCGAACAACTGTTGCATCGACGGGTTGAAATCACCC
>CAYUVM010001008.1:0-1213 GCA_964447935.1 uncultured Cytophagia bacterium
CCCAACATCCGGTTTTGGAGACCGGCGCTCTAGCCAGTTCGAGCTACAGGCCTAAGAACAGCAATAAAGAGAAAAAGATAAACCTTAGAAAAAGAAATCTTTTTATCAGTTTTTTCTTTTTATCTTTTTTGCCTTTATCGCGTTTCTTTATGCGTCGTGTGCTTCTTGCAGAACGGGCAATGTTTTTTAAACTCGACGCGCGCCGTGTGCAGTTTTTTGTTTTTCGTCATCGAATAATTCCGGCGCTTGCAATCGCCACATTCGAGCGTGATGATTTCTCTCATATTTTTATAACCTAATTTTTATGTGCCGCTGCTCGTTGCCTTTTGCTGTTTGTTTTTTTGCTCTTGGCTTTTCCACTGAGCGGGAGACGGGACTCGAACCCGCGACCAACAGCTTGGAAGGCTGTGACTCTACCACCTGAGTTACTCCCGCCTGCTGCAAAACACTCCGACAGTAACGAGCTCACGACCGGGATCGAACCGGTGACCTCTTCCTTACCAAGGAAGTGCTCTACCGACTGAGCTACGTGAGCCAGGGAAAGAAAAAGGCAAACAGAAAAAAGCAAACAGCAAGCTTATCATTCAACTTGCTTTTTGGCTTTTGCCTTTTGCTCTTTGCTTTATCCTTCGTGGAGAGGGAAGGATTCGAACCTCCGAAGGCAAAGCCAGCAGATTTACAGTCTGCCCCGTTTGGCCACTCTGGAACCTCTCCGTGCAAATTACAAACGGCAAGAGACAAAAGGGCATTCTTTCCCTTCGTTTCTTGCCTTTTTATTGAGAGCCACCAGCAGGAATCGAACCCGCGACCCCCTCATTACAAGTGAGGTGCTCTACCAACTGAGCTATGGTGGCCCGAAACAAGCGAAAAATATTATAATTTTGTAACTTACAACAGCGTTTTAAAAAGGCACAGCTTTATAATATACAAAATTCTGGCTTTTTGTCAAGGAATTTTTAGACATTTCCGAAAAATTATTTTGGTTCGGAACCCGCTGGCAAAAATTTTGTATCCATCGCAGGTTGGTCAAACGCGGCGACCGCAGCGGCGTTTTGAGGTGGGAAAGGCGCGGCATTTTCGTCTTCACCATTTCTCGTCCTGAGACACTGCAATCCTACTTCCAAAGTTAAACATTTTGCGGGAAAAGGCAAATTAAATTTTTGTCTTAAAATTTTAAAAAGGCCTTGCTTTTCTATTTTGTCCTTTCCATAAT
>CAYUVM010001009.1:0-1198 GCA_964447935.1 uncultured Cytophagia bacterium
ATCCTGATTGTTAAATGGCGCCGGCCGTTTTTCCAAAACCTCTGCGAGATCATACTAAACGGCACGACGGGGATCAAGATGGAAGGGCTTGCCAGACACAGTTTCAGGGCGTTTGTTCAGGTTCATGTCAATCTCCTGCTGATGGTTCTCAACTCACAAGTTCAAGAACTGTTGGCACACAACAAGTACGTCGAAAATCCCCAAGGGTGTCCGCAGAATGGCAGGATAACTTTGCATCAAACTTTTATTTCCAAATCGAACGCTAACAGCATTACATTTTTAAAAAAGACACCCCATAAATAGCCGTCAATAATTATGCCGAGCAATAAAGCGGCGCTCCTCGCAACCAGTAACATGTTTTCAATATATTAGCAATTGCAGACGATTCTTGTTTAGGTGATTTTTTCTTAAAATCGCGAAAAAATTTGGAAAAGAATCTTAGAGTTGAGAAAATTGCTAAATTAAACTTTAATAGCCCCTTAATTATTAACCAAAATAAATAGCATAACTTTTGCTAAGTTAAATGCTGTAAGCAAACTTTGTCATTTCACCCAGAACTAACAGGAGAATTGCCATGACAAAGCCTTTACTTGTTCTCACCGCCGTTTTTGCTTTGGGGTTGCTTTACGTGATTTTGCCCGTCATGCTGCAAACGTTTCTGAGCTATCGCAAAAACCTTCAGGTGACTTGTCCCGAGGAGAAAAAACTGGCCTCTATTCGTCTCAACGCGCCAGCCGCCGCGGTGGCAGCCGCCCGGGGCAAGACGAATCTGCAAATTCGCGATTGCTCACTGTGGCCTAGGGCCGAGGGCTGCGCCCACGGCTGTTTGGCGCAAATGAGTTGAAAAGACGATCAACCCATCGCATCTCATCGCGTTTCTATCCGTCGAATCAGCATCGCGCCTGCGACGCCGTTGGCGGTGATAAATTTCGCGCACCAGTTTGGCGCGAGGGGAATGGTTTTGCCTGATCCACGCGCGTATTTTATATCAAAAAGCGGCCAACGAGTTGCGTTTTTTTATTAAGCCCCCACCTTCATGGGGCTTGACGATGGCAAAAGCATATATTATCTTGATGGGATGATTCGCGCCGTAACAATTCCCTTTTATCTTTTCTGCTTTTTAGCGGCTTTCACTTTGCATCCGCAGCCCCAAGAAGTGAGTGTCCGGCGGTACACGGCAGACGACGGTTGGGAGAGA
>CAYUVM010001010.1:0-1158 GCA_964447935.1 uncultured Cytophagia bacterium
AAAGCTGCCCGACAAACTGGCCATAAGCACGCGACACATTAGGCTCGATGCGGCGATTGTTTTTGACAAACACGTTGTGGGAAGAATCCACCGCCATATTGCGACTGAATTGTATATCGCTCACCACGAGATTCTGGCCGAAAAAATCACGCACGGAAAATTTGCTGGTGGCCGTGTAGCTTTGAGCGCTTTCACGATCAGTGATGACGGCGCGCCATTGATAATGGCCGGGAAGCAGGTCGGCGCGCAACAGCGTGAGGCGTGACTTGTCGGGCTGGGTCGTTTCGTCGTAACTCACGGCAATGATCTCATCCACTTCCGACAGCGTCTGCAAAAGGTTGCCGTGTTCGTCCTCGATATAAAAATCGATATCATAAGCGGCACGAAACATTTTCCCCGTGCGAATAAAACTGAGCCGCTGGTAGCTGATTTGTATGTAAAATTCGACGTAAGATTTTCCCTGCGCGCCCGCGAAACTGGCGAAATCAACGCCGAACGGTTTTTCCGTGGCGGTTAGCTTAAGGCGCGACCAGTTATTTTTGGAATCGTCGGAAACTATAGTCACAGCAGCTTCCGGGCGGGACGATGTTGAACCAGAGAAAATTTTTGGTGTGATAATTACTGGAGATGACGGCCAAGCCAATGGCGTCGAGAAGAAGTTCAAAAAAAGCAAAACGGCTCCCATCCGTGGGGTACTGATCCTCATAAAACATCCAATGTGTTGAGATGAAAGGTTTCCCTGACCATTCAGGGTGTTGCGGTCACGATGCTGCGATGCTCAATGGCCTCTCACAAAAGCAATAAGTTTTTATACCGGAAAGGCCTCGACTTTGCAGAAATAATGCTGGGGGAAGAGGAAAAGCGGGTTCAATAACTACTCTGAGATAGTTCTCTGCGACAGTAATTTAACTTATCTCGAAAAATTTTTGCAGCGATTGTATTGGTGGGGTTGGAGATGAAAATATGTAACGGAAGTCGCTGGCGTGGGTCTTTAGGCCAATAAAAATACTAAATTTAGATCATGCAAAAAAAGTTGACTTTTTTTTGCGTCGGCTGGAACAAAATCGCCCCTCTTGTCGTGTATTTTGTGAAGCTGCTCGGGAAGCAATTCCCTTGAGCGGTTGGGCTACCAGCGCAGACATGGCGGCGCTCGCTGGT
>CAYUVM010001011.1:0-1155 GCA_964447935.1 uncultured Cytophagia bacterium
AAACCATAGAAAGCCCTGCCGATCTTGTTTAATGCAATAAATAAGGTTGTGCGAGACGCCTTGTTCCAGCGAAACGGGTTCGAGACGATAACTGGCAGGTTGCGCTACTAACATCTTGCCGGAGAACAGAATATAAAAAGAACCCGTGGCAATTATGCAATGAATGCCCGAGCGTATCGCTAAACCTAGCATAAGTCACACGAATGTCTGATAAATGCAGTTGTGATTTCCTGCTTTAGACCGGCACGATTGTAAAACGTTTACTAAATGTGAATCGGAAAGCCACAACGGCGCGGCGCCTCAACATGACGCCGTGCCGTTGTTTGGGCAATATGAAGTATGCAGAAAAAGCCGGAGGCTAAATCTTTTGTGCCGGAAAATACCACGCGCGGCGAATGCGGCCATTACTGATTTCATAAACACCGATCGCAACCTGGCTGCGCTCACCTTTTTTGCTTTGCCAGATCGCCCGTTCGCGCATGGCCAGGTAAGTGCCGCAGGGAAAAATATCTTCAATCACCGAACGCACCGTCGGCAACGAATGAAAATAACCGGTCAACCATTCTCGCAACAACGCGCTGCCGTGAATGTCGCGTTGCATCGAATCGCCGGCCACGCTAAAATATGCAAAATCATCGGAGACCAGCGTCATGAGTTTGTCAACGTCGTGGCGGTTGTAAGCTTCGACATAAGCGCGGAGTACTGTCACGCTGCTGGAATCGATGGCCGTTTGAGCAAACGTTGGTGTTGCCAAAACGAAGAAAAAATAGAATAAAATCAGAATTAGAGGTTGGGGCATTGGCGTGCTCCGGTTTGTTGAAGCATTAATTCTGGTGATAGGTCAACCGCATCAACCCAGTCGCATCACGCACAAAAATATCCGTGCCGAGAAAAACCGGCATGGCCCAAGTCTCCGCAGCGGCGACATCGTAACGCCGCTCGATTTCAAGCTTGGCGGTGTTGCGCCGAGCAACAATAAGATCGGAGCCATTGGTCAAATAAATGAGATGGCGCGGCGCGAGTAAGACGGAAGCGTGAGGGCCTTCGCGGCCTTCCGAGGCCCAACGCACGGCGCCAGTTTTGGCGTCGAGCGCAACGAAGTGGCCTTTCTGTTTGGTGGAGTGACCATAGATCAAGCCATCGCCATACACTGGC
>CAYUVM010001012.1:0-1145 GCA_964447935.1 uncultured Cytophagia bacterium
CATCCGCGATGCGCTCGAATTGATGCGGCACTATCGCATCTCCGGCATTCCCATTGTTGAAGCAACAACCAACGGCGAAAAACTCGTCGGCATTTTGACCAACCGCGACATGCGCTTCGAAACCAATCTCGATCAGCGGCTCAGCGAAGTGATGACCCGCGAAAAATTGGTGACCGCGCCGGTCGGCACGACCCTCGAAGAAGCCGAGCGCAAACTGCAAAAACATCGCATTGAAAAATTGCTGATTGTTGATGAGAACGGCCAGCTCAAAGGTTTGATCACCGTCAAAGACATTCAGAAAAAGAAAACGCATCCCAATGCTGCGAAAGATGCGCAGGGCCGGTTGCGGGCCGGTGCGGCCGTCGGTGTGGCCAAAGATTCGATGGAACGCGCTGCAGCGTTGGTGCAAAACGAAGTTGACGTGCTCGTCGTCGATACCGCGCACGGGCATTCGCAGGGTGTCGTCAAAACCGTGCGGCAATTGCGTAAAGCTTTTCCCAATATTCAGCTCATCGCCGGCAACGTCGCAACGGAAGACGGGGCCTCGGCGCTGATCGACGCGGGCGTCGATGCAGTGAAGGTCGGTATCGGCCCCGGCTCGATTTGCACGACGCGCATTGTCGCGGGCGTCGGCGTGCCGCAAATCACTGCGATTATGGAATGCGTCAAAGCCTGCCAGCGCCACGATGTGCCGCTCATTGCCGATGGCGGCATCAAACAAACCGGCGATGCCGCGAAAGCCATTGCCGCGGGCGCGGACACGGTAATGATGGGCAACATGTTTGCCGGCACCGAAGAAAGCCCCGGCGAGATGATTTATCTCGAAGGCCGCAGCTTCAAAGTGTATCGCGCCATGGGCTCGCTCGCGGCGATGAAACAGGGCAGCAGCGACCGCTATTTTCAGGAAGGCGAAACCAACCAGAAAAAACTCGTGCCCGAGGGCATTGAAGGTCGCGTGCCGTATCGCGGCAAAATTTCCGATATCGTGTATCAATTCGTCGGCGGGTTGCGCGCGGCAATGGGCTACGTCGGCGCGGCGAACATTGACGAGTTAAAAACCAGAGCGCGCTTCATCAAAATCACCGCCGCCGGTTTGCGCGAGAGCCACCCGCACGACATTATTGTCACCCACGAAGCGCCGAATT
>CAYUVM010001013.1:0-1127 GCA_964447935.1 uncultured Cytophagia bacterium
GTCCCGTTTGGGTTCACGCACGGGATTAAAAACTTTCTCTTCGCCATTGGCTTGGACTTTAAACTCCTTGGTAATATACAAATCCCGGTTGGCATTATGCAAGCACATTGACATCGGGCCATCGGACGTCATCACCATAAACGAGCAATTATCGATGCGCTCCGGATCAAGACATTCGGCATGCATAAAATTATGAATGAAGAAACTCAGCTTATGAACCTTGAAACCGCTGACGAATAAATCCCACTTCATTCGCCAAAGATGTACCAGAATGAACGGCAAGCCCTTTAACAGAATGCGTGGCCGTTTAAGCACGTGTTTGAGCACGGCGGTCACGGCTTTCTTGGGGTTGCCGCGATCAAGCCCGATACCTTCAAATTCATTATAAAGCTTGTTGATGATCGCCGGATCCCACCACAGATCATAAGCGTTGCGATTGCATACAAAGGAATAACCGATGCGATTGCAACTGGGATGGCCAATGTCCACGACATCGAAATTGATTTTGCGGCCCAGCGTTTCGTTAATAATCCGAATGAGGTTGCGGGGCTCGATGCTATCGGGACGCCCCTGCAGAATGCCACGCCCGGTGTCGGCCTGCAGTTGGAAACTGCACATGCCCACCCCGTCCGCATGGTCTCGGAAAAATCGCACCAGCATCGGCAACTCGTGAAAATTGGTGCTGCACAACGTCGTATTGAAAATGACCGCGATGCCGAGGCCGCGGGCGCGCTCGATATATTTTTGGCGAATGACATTAAGCGCTTCTTCCGAAGCATACAAGCGCTTCTTTTCATCTTTTAAATTCTGCGTCATATCGACATGAAACGCGACATCGCGTAAACCGGCGGCGGCAAGCTTTTGCAACAGCTCGCGCGTGGCCTTGATGCCGTTGGTGAGCAGCGCCGGTTGCAAGCCCCGCTCGGAAGCATAGCGCACGATTTCAATCAACTCCTCTTCTTTGCGCAAAGTCGGGTCGCCGCCGCTGATTTGCACCGGCGTGTTGGGACCGTAGTTGTACAGAATCTCATCGAGGCGGCGTTTCACTTCCTCCAGCGGACTATCGAGGGTGCTCTCGCTCATCTCGCTCAAATAACAAAGGGTACAATCCAGATTGCAGCGCTGCG
>CAYUVM010001014.1:0-1112 GCA_964447935.1 uncultured Cytophagia bacterium
TGCAATAAGTGAAAATAGTACCGCCGCTCATAACCCGAAGCCAGCCCACGCGAAAACATGAAAGCTGGTCATGCGCACTCCGGTTTGTCAATGCAGTTCAAGAATAATACCGGCAGAGCACCGTGATTGCGGTGAAAGGATTTTACTTATTTATTTTTTGAAACGGCCACCAGTAATAAAATCCACGTACCACGAGCAGCGCCCCGAGGCCAGTATAAAGCCAACGCAGCATGCCGGTGTTTTGTTGCACGAATCCCGCCAAACCATCAGCCACCACTAAGGCTCCCAAAACTAAGAGCGCCATGCCCCAGATTTGACG
Source organism: uncultured Cytophagia bacterium (assembly GCA_964447935.1). Taxonomy (GTDB): domain Bacteria; phylum Zhuqueibacterota; class Zhuqueibacteria; order Zhuqueibacterales; family Zhuqueibacteraceae; genus Zhuqueibacter. The sequence continues at coordinate 320 of CAYUVM010001014.1, forward strand.
ATTCATGTTTGCTCCTTCGAAAAACGTGAAGTCCGGTTTGGGTTGTGGGGCATGTTCAATGGGTGCTTCATCGAGTCCAAGCCGGATTTCACTTTTTTTAATTTACTCGAATTTCCATGCCCGACCAGATCATTAGCAAGATGGCAAGGCCAAAAGCGATGCGATACCACGCAAACACAGCAAAACTGTGGCGTTTGATAAAAGACATGAAAACGGCGATGACCACCCATGCCACAATCAGCGAAACAAAAAATCCAACGGCAAAAACAATAGCGTCATCCGCGGAGAGCAGCGGGGCAACTTTCAAGAGTTTATACAGGCTGGCCGCGCCCAAAGTCGGAATTGAGAGAAAGAAAGAAAATTCTGCCGCGGCGGCGTGGTTTAAACCTTTTAACAGGCCGCCCATAATTGTCGAGGCGGAACGCGACATGCCGGGGATTAAAGCGGCGCATTGCGCCACACCGATCCACACGGCCTGCGATAAGCTGAGGGATTCCGCGGTTTCGGTTTTCGCAGCCGGGCGGATTTTTTCGATCACCAGAATTGCAATGCCGCCGGCAATCAGCGCGAGCGCGACCGGCTGGGGCTTGAACAAGACGGTTTCAATGACTTCTTCAAATAAAAGCCCCATGAGTGCCGCCGGTATAAAAGCGAGCACGACACCGAGCGAAAAACGCCGCGCCGCCTCGGGTTCTAATCCGTGGGGGTTATCGGTGAGCGGCTTGCCAAGCAGCGCCATAATGACACGCCCAATTCGCTGCCGGAAATATCCAATCACGTCTAGCATGGCGCC
>CAYUVM010001015.1:0-1108 GCA_964447935.1 uncultured Cytophagia bacterium
ACGATGGACTGGATGGAGCAGGAGCAGGAGCGCGGCATCACCATCACCTCCGCCGCGACGACCTGCTTCTGGCCGCGCAACGGGGTGCAGCACCGGATCAACATCATCGACACGCCGGGCCACGTGGACTTCACCGTCGAGGTCGAGCGGTCGCTGCGGGTGCTGGACGGCGCGGTGACGCTGCTTGACTCGGTGGCGGGCGTCGAGCCCCAGACCGAGACGGTCTGGCGCCAGGCCGACCGGTACGGGGTGCCCCGGATCATCTTCGCGAACAAGATGGACCGCGTGGGCGCCGACTTCGACCGCTGCCTGACGATGATCCGCGACCGGCTGACCAAGAAGGCCTTCCCGATCCAGCTCCCGGTGGGCTCGGGCGAGACCTTCACCGGGCACATCGACGTCCTGCGCCGGGTCGAGGTCATCTTTGACGAGGAGACCCTCGGCAAGACCTTCACCGAGATGCCGGTGGCCGACGCCTTCCGCGACCGTGTGGAGGCCGCCCGGCACGAGGTGATCGAGGCCGCCGTCGAGTATGACGAGGCCCTGCTCGAGAAGTACCTCGGCGGCGAGGAGCTCTCGCTCGCCGAGATCAACCAGGCGATCCGCAAGGCCACCGTCGCCGGGGCCATCGTGCCGGTGCTCTGCGGCGCCTCGTTCAAGAACAAGGGCGTGCAGGCGCTGCTCGACGCGGTCATCGACTACCTGCCGAGCCCGAAGGACGTGAAGCCGGTGCAGGGGCACCTGCCGCTCCACGACGACACGCCGGCGCACCGGGACGCGAAGGACGAGGAGCCGTTCTCGGCGCTCGCCTTCAAGGTGGCCACCGACCCGTACGTGGGCCGGCTCACCTTCTTCCGGGTGTACTCGGGCTCGCTGAAGTCGGGCAGCTACGTGTACAACAGCACCAAGGACAAGCGCGAGCGGGTGGGGCGGCTGCTCCAGATGCACGCGAACAAGCGCGAGGAGATCGAGGAGGTGCTGGCGGGCGACATCGGCGCCGCCATCGGCCTCAAGGACACCCGGACCGGCGACACCCTGTCGGACGAGGACCAGCCGATCATCCTCGAGGCGATGAAGTTCCCGAACCCGGTCATCGACGTCGCCATCG
>CAYUVM010001016.1:0-1102 GCA_964447935.1 uncultured Cytophagia bacterium
AACTTACTTATACTCGGTATCCTCGCGCCGTTTTTCTACCGGCTGCTCCTTTATAAAATCCTGACAGTGCCCCTGCTGCTCATCGTTGGGGTGTTTTTGCTCTGGTTCGTTGGGCGCTTTTTTCGCGGTCTGCGCGTCGTTTATACCATGAGCATTCCGCGCACGATCATCATTTTTACCGTGTTGGTCGGCGGCTCACTTGTCTGGCTGGCGCTGCATTATCAGCGCACCGAAGCGATTTATGAATACGGGCAGTATTACTGGCGGTGGTTAATGGCAGGGAGATAAATTGGAAACAGCCCCAGAAGGTTGGGTAACGGAATTGGTATTTTGTAAAGTTTTTATTGCAAAAAATCTTATTACAGCTATCCCACTTTGATGAAGACCAGCGGATACACCACTCGTACCCGGCCTTCGTCGATCACCTCGAAACGCCAGCGTTTGATCGCGGCGGCCAGTTCATCCAAAAAAGGTTGGAGGGGGATTTCGGAGGAAATAAAGGTCACTTTGGAAACCGTACCGTCGGAGCGAATCATCACTTCAACTTCGATTTTACCGCCAATGCGGGGATTCTGTTGCAAATACTTCTCGTAAATATATTGCAGACGGCCAATATTGCGATTCAACACGGCATAAAGCGAAGAAGCCGAACGCGCGCCGTAGGCGCCACCGGTGCCGCCGGTTCCACCAAACCCGGCAAATTGTACACGCGCGCCTTTCTTCAACGTCACGCCTTCACTCGCATCAATCGCTAATAAATCATCAATTCCTTTACCATCACGACTGGTGGCCTCTAAAGCGCCCTCAACTTCCTGGCCGCGAGGATTATTTCCTTTACCTACGGTTAGCGAGCGATTCATTCTTAAGCCTTCAACGACATTGTCGGCGGCTTGCATATTCAAGGAGAGATCATTGGCACCGTTGGTGTTTTCCGCGACGCCATCCAGCAGACCCAAAACGCCGATTTTATTGACGTTGGTTTCCTGCTCACCACGTTCAGCATTGACGGCGCCGTTTTGATTTTGTGCCATCGTATTTCCGGAAACCGTAGACGCATCTTGAGCCGGCGCTTCATCGTCATCCGTCGTGCCCCCAGGAACCG
>CAYUVM010001017.1:0-1101 GCA_964447935.1 uncultured Cytophagia bacterium
CAGTAATGATTTTGAGAAACGCGTAATAAAAAATATCCCACACGCCGAAAGCGAGCAACGCATAGCCCCATCGTTTCGGACCGCTTTGCCCCGCCAACCAGCCAACCGTCAACAACATAATCAGCGTGGCGAGTTCGCGCACCAACTCGACTTCGCCTAATTTGGGTAGAAACGGCAGCGGATTTGGCTGATACGGCTCCAGGCGATCAACCAACATGCGCAAATCGAAAACCAGCGCCGATTCTACCCATGCCATCGCGGTAGCAAAAAGAATAACGAGGAACCAACGTTTTTTTTCTGTCATCTGCAGGATTTCCGAAAAATTAAGCGAACATTTCCGGCCAGAGCTATGTAACGGAGCAGAATTAAAAAATGCTTGAATGGGTTTTTCATTTTAGCCGTTTAAGATTAATGTTGTTCTTGCACGTGCCGGCCGATGAAGGCGCCAATATACGCACCGATAAACGCCGGTATTAATGCGATGAGCGTCACCAACACATTCGGTTTGACCTCATACGGCGGATTCAATCCGAGCAAGGGGCCGAGGAGATGCGCCGTCAGAATGCCGCTGCCGATGATCAACGCCCACAACCACGCGCGCAGTGGCTGCGTAAAACCGAGGAGAGCCGTCGAGCCGAGTATGAACAAAACGACAGGCTGCACTTCCGAAGCCTGTAAATCAATCCACCCGATGATCACTCCAAAGCTCATGGCTGACAGCAGGCAAAAAGTTGGATTGAGGCGAAATTGATTCGACATGCTGCATCTCTTCATCTTTAAATGTACCATTACTTTGATTCACTGGAACCGTCGCATTTGATTCAATGACACGCCCAAAGCGCCGCTCCCGGCAATTAAATTCTTTGACAATGGCTTCAAGATCTTCCGGCTTAAATTCCGGCCACATTTTTTTAATAAAAAAAAGCTCGGCATACGCGCATTCCCACAGTAAAAAATCGCTCAAGCGCTGCTCGCCGCCGGTGCGAATGAGGATGTCCACATCGGGGGCCGGCTCACTGTGATCGACTTCCGAAAGCAGCCGGGAAAATTTTTCGCGTGAAACCTCGCGGGAACCGTTGATTTTAGCGGCGGCGCGCAGAA
>CAYUVM010001018.1:0-1100 GCA_964447935.1 uncultured Cytophagia bacterium
CATGCGCCACACGCCCGGTTCGCCGAGGGCGTCGGAAACATTGAGGAGCAGATAACCGCCGTTGGCCCGCGCCAGCGCGCCCGCTTTGATTTGCGTGAAATCGCTATGCCAGTTGCCGTCGCGATTTTGCCGGCGGCTGATGGTACCGAAAAGATTATTAAACGTCGGCGCCGTTTCGACAATCACCGGCGCGCCGGCCGTTGCAGAATTATCCACCAGCACATTGACTTGACACTCCAGCAATGCCGGCGCTTCGAGTTGCGATCGCGGTTCACGATCTTGCCAGCGCGCCAATGTATTGAGCAAAAAGGCCTGCACCCGCTCGAGATAGGAACCGGCGCCCGGTTCGGTAAATTGTTTTTGCAATTCCGCGAGACGATTTTGTGCAAACGTCTTTAGCGTCTCGAAATTTTGCCGGGACGAGGGCCGTTTAGCTTCCGCTGATGCTTTCGGGCCGCCGTTGTGATTGGGCGAAATTGATTTCCGTATCGACGCACAGAACTCTTCCATTGCTTGCGCCAGTGCCGCACCGCGTCCGGGCGGCAGAAAAATAAGCTGCGGCTCTTCGGGGCGTTGAAAGTTGTGCACATAACAAATATCCGGCGGCGTCGGACCTTTGCCTTTACGCTCGTTTAACAGGGCCTGTGTAATGGTCGCCTTGCCGGTTCCGGGCGGCCCACCGACATAGATATTATAACCCGGCGCGCGCACTTGTAAACCGAGCTTGATCGCCTGCACGGCGCGTTCCTGGCCGATGATGTTTAAATTGGTGTTGGCCGCCGCCGTGGTTTCAAACGTCAGCGATTCCGGCGGGCATCGCCAACGCAGCTTGTCGAGGGGAACTTCGAAGGAGTCGTTTGTGTTTGCCATTGTCCCTGCTCGTTGTTACGTCGTGATCTGAAAATGTCGAAGAGCTTCGGCGCGATTGACCTCCGGCGTCGCGAACGGCCGCAGTTTTCACGCGAATAAAATTTTACCAATATGCAAAATTGTTGCGGTGAAGTCAAGTTGTAATTCGCAATTTTAAAAGCAATTTTAAAAGCAATGTAACTTGACAATGTTAAGTTAGTTTATGACGTTTTCGTTTTTTTGTTCTTTGA
>CAYUVM010001019.1:0-1098 GCA_964447935.1 uncultured Cytophagia bacterium
AAGTTGCGTATATTTTTTGCTCGTGTAATTGAAGGAGAGGTTGTTTGCCAACTATTAATCAATTAGTGCGTTTAGGTCGTGAACGACTAAAACGTAAGACCAAAGCGCCCGCTATGACCGGATCGCCGCAACGGCGCGGCGTGTGTACGCGTGTTTACACAACAACTCCGAAGAAGCCGAACTCGGCTTTGCGTAAAGTGGCGCGCGTTCGCTTGACGAACCAATACGAAGTGACCGCCTATATTCCTGGTGAAGGTCACAATCTGCAAGAACACTCGATTGTGCTCATTCGTGGTGGTCGTGTGAAAGATTTGCCGGGTGTGCGCTATCACATCGTGCGCGGTGTGTATGATACTGGCGGTGTTAATGATCGCAATCAGAGCCGCTCCAAGTATGGCGCAAAACGCAAAAAGGCCGCCGCGGCTTAACGGTTCATGAACGGCGTTTAACTAATTACGTCTTACGATTTTATAATTATGCGAAGAAATCAAGCAAACAAGAGAACGGTTCTTCCGGACCCCAAGTTTAGAAGCATTCTCGTCACGAAGTTCATCAATGTTTTGATGTATGGCGGCAAACGCAGCGTTGCCGAGCGGATTTTTTATGACGCGCTCGATTTGGTTGGCGAGCGGACGAAGAAACAGGGCGTGGAAGTTTTCAATAAAGCAGTTGACAATGTTAAGCCGATGCTGCAGGTGAAGTCGCGGCGGGTTGGCGGCGCCAACTATCAGGTGCCGGTCGAAGTTTCGGGTGAGCGGCGCCAGGCTTTGGCGATTCGTTGGCTGATTACCTATGCGCGGGAGCGAGGCGAGAAAACGATGGCCGATAAATTGGCCGCCGAAATTGTCGCCGCGTCAAATAGTGAAGGTAATGCGGTTAAAAAACGTGAAGATACGCATAAAATGGCAGAAGCCAATAAGGCCTTTGCTCATTTCAGATGGTAAGTTGATCGAATGTTGAAAATTTTAAATTGAGAGTTTTCAGTTTAAAATAACGGGTGATTAAGTTGCCAGGTTTGTAGTGTAACAGTAACATCAAAGTGTGTAACCATTATCTCCATACCTTCAGGAGAGGTTCGCTTTCTGGTGTTCTCTTGAT
>CAYUVM010001020.1:0-1095 GCA_964447935.1 uncultured Cytophagia bacterium
CATTAGTATAGTTCATGCGCATAAACTATACGCATCATTTAGATAACGGAAAGGCGTTCGATGGCCAAATTATTCGATACCGCGGCTCCGAAGAAATCTGCCAATCTCAGCATCAACAGTGATTTGCTGAGTAAAGCGCGCGAATTGAACCTCAATCTTTCCGCGACTTTGGAGGAAGCGCTTACCGCGCAACTCAAACAAAAACGTCGCGAGTTGTGGCGCCAACAGAACGCCAAAGCGATCAAGGCTTATAATCGTTTTGTCGAAACGCATGGCGTATTCAGCGATGAACTGCGGAGTTTTTGATGAGCCAGTTTACGGTTTATGCGAACAAGAACGCTAAAACCAGAAAAACGTTTCCTTATCTGATCGATATTCAGTCCGATCTTTTGGCAGAGCTGCAAACCACCGTCGCCATTCCCCTTTGCAAGGCTTCGCAATTGCACGATCAGATTATCGCCAAACTTTGCCCGCTGGTTGAAATCGGCGGCGAAAAATTTGTCGCGATGAGTCAACAGCTTGCCGGTATCAATCGCAGTCAATTGGGAAAAGCCGTAACCGACCTTTCTGCAAACCGCGCGCAATTCATCGCTGCCCTCGATTTTATAATCTCCGGCATTTGATCGCGGCAATACCCAAGCGCTAAAAACTAAAAATTTTATTTTACCAAAAGGAGCAGAGCCATGGCCGTGCGCAACGTACAAAATTATATCAACGGAAAATTTGTGCCGTCGTCGTCGCCGCAACAATTGGACGTTCACAATCCCGCCACCGGCGAGGTGATTGGCCGCGTTCCGCTCTCGACCGCCGCAGAAGTGGATGCCGCTGTGCAAGCGGCCAATCGCGCTTTCGACGGCTGGCGCCGCACGCCGCCGGTGAAGCGCGCGCAGCATTTGTACAAATTCAAGTTTCTGCTTGAAGAACATTTCGAAGAACTGGCGAAGAGCATCACCACCGAGCACGGCAAAACTGTCGACGAAGCGCGCGGCAGTTTGCGCCGCGGCATTGAATGCGTTGAAGTCGCCATTGGCATTCCGACCTTGATGAAGGGCGAAGCGCTGGAAGACGCCGGCCCGAGCATCGACGTGATGGCGA
>CAYUVM010001021.1:0-1087 GCA_964447935.1 uncultured Cytophagia bacterium
GTTGTTCCGCCAGCAAATGTCGGCATATCCCGGGTTCCCCCTCCGCATCAAGCGGCGTGACAATAACGACATCCACCGGCCGCGCTTTGGCGGTGAGGAGGAGTTCGATGGGGTCCAGCACTTCGCCAATCACTTCCATGTCCGGCTGCCGCTCAAGCATGTTTCGCACCACATCGGATAGCATCTTGGGCCGGCTCGCTAACAAAACTTTAATTTTTTGCATGTATGGTTTTCGCCGTGAAATCAATCTATTAAGATAGGCAAATCTGAGTTAGGATTCCATAGACCGGCAGGCACAAAAAGGGTCTATACACAGTACTGGTACTTAAAAGTGCTTTATGGAAAATAGTACTGGTACCATCAATTCTTTATGGCATACATCCGTTCTTGTCGTAAGATCAGAAAGCGGTGGAAGAGCTCGTCATTTAATTCACCGGTCACTTCGTGACCATCATCTTTCTGAAAACCTCGCAGCGCCTGGCGGGCCGATTCATTCAGTTTTCCATCAACCGGACCATGGTAATAGCCGCTTTGCTGCAAAGCGCTTTGCGCCAACATAATTTCTATCAATGCGAGTGAGTTTTTCATTTGTCGTGCCTCCTGTTGTATCAGCTTGTGCGCCGCTGTATCCTACGGCGCGCGCCATTCACCGATTTGCTTGAGATCCTGTATTTTAGCTGAACGGAGTCCGCCCTCGCGAGCAATTCTCGCGTTTGATATTTTGCGGAGGGAACTGGCCAGCAGGATTTTTTAAAAGAAATTTTGGTGTTCCAGAAGTTTCGGTGGTTTGCGTGAAGCTTTGCAACCATCAGGTCTTCACATTATTAATATCGACAACTCTGCACCGGGAAACAATAGGCCTGAGGGTACAAAAAGGGTCTATAGGCAGGACTATTTTCCGGTGAACCTTTGACAAGTTTTAGCAAGGAAAGTCCTGGTCCTTATGGGATGAAAGTGATGGTTTGACAATGTTAAGTTAGCCACAGAGCACGCAGAGATTTACGGCGTTTTTCTATTCATACTCAGTGATCGCTGTGGCTGTATTTTAACTTAACATTGTCACCAATAGTACCCCGGCTGAGCAGTT
>CAYUVM010001022.1:0-1082 GCA_964447935.1 uncultured Cytophagia bacterium
AGGTCGAAGTGATCAAAACTTTCTTCTTATAGCGATTGGCGATTTTCAGCACAACTTCGCTGCCCAAAATGCAACGTTCAATCACTTCGACGGGGCGGTTGACAATCAACTCAACGCCGACCGCAGAGGCGAGATGATAAATCACGTCACATTCGCTGACGAGCCGATCCATCACAGCTTCATTCATAATGGTTTCGATGGCGAAGCGAAAATGCGGAAATTGGCGGACGTGGGCGATGTTCTCCATGCGCCCGGTGGAAAGATCGTCGATGATGGTCACATGCTGGCCGCGTTGCAACAACGTCTCCGCAAGATGTGAACCGACAAATCCGGCGCCGCCGGTGATTAAAACGTTCATGGGGCAAACTCCTTTACTGGTCAAAGCCAATTAATGTTTATGGGTCAAAAAGTATTTATCAACTACACGAGGTTTCAGCGTTGCAATAAAGTTTTGAGAGCCGCAGTTTGCCAAACTAAAATTTAGCCGCCCGCGGGAGCAGGCGGCGTTTTAGTTTGCCGAGCTGGCTTTTAACGTGAAAATAGTAACCGAGACCGTGATTGATTTTAAACACAAATTGCTGCAGCGAATCGCCCCAGAGAATTTCGGTGCGGCCAATGGCGTAATCATCCGGCGGCCCATTCTCCTCGAAGGGCGGCCCGCCGCAGGCACCGCGATAACCACAGGCGCGCACGATTTTCTGCACGCCGTCATTGAAGCGGCCAAAAGGATAGCAGAAAAATTCAATCGGGTGATTCAACCGCGCGGTCAGGCGTTGCCGCGAAATGCCGATTTCAGCCATCAATTCATCGCGGGTCAATTCTGTCATCGGGCGATGATCGAGGCCGTGCGAGTGAAACTCCCAGCCGGCTTGTTGCATTGTTAAAATTTCCGTCCACGCCATGAAACCACTGCGCGCCTCCACCGGTTCAGTAAAATCGGGCCGGAGCAGATTGCACGCGAGAAAAACTGTGGCCGCAAATCCATGCTGCTGCAAAATCGGAAAGGCGCGGCTATAATTGCAAAAATAGCCGTCATCAAAGGTGATGACAATCGGCTGGGGCGGAATCGCGGCGCCGTGCCG
>CAYUVM010001023.1:0-1080 GCA_964447935.1 uncultured Cytophagia bacterium
CACTTTCCTTCAACAAATCCCGCGCGCTACGTAGATGGGTTTCCGAAATGGTTTCGCCTACCAATAACCGGGCGATGGCTTCCGGACGTTCTTTCTTTTGCAACTGGCGCACCGCGGTGAGGGATTTGCCGTTCGCCATGTTTTTTTCCACCAGAAAATGGCTCGCACCGGCACTGGCAATTTGCGGCAAATGGGTAATGCAAATAATCTGATGCGACTCGGCGAGTTGCTGCAATTTTTTCCCGACGGCGTGCGCCACGCGCCCGGAAATACCGGCGTCAATTTCATCAAAGATCAACACCGGAATATCGTCGCGTTCCGCGAGCAGCGATTTCAACGCGAGCATCATGCGTGAAATCTCGCCGCCTGACGCGACTTTGACCAATGGGGCCGTTGGTTGGCCGGCATTGGCTGAAATCAAAAACTCAACGTGATCAATTCCTGTGGCGCTCGCCCGCGCTCCGCGACCCTCTATTTTTACGAACGACTTTTCATCCGGTGGATTCGTCATCTCAACTTCAAAGCGGGCGCCATTCATTCCCAGTTCTGCTAAAACCGTGGGAACAGCTTCCTGCAATTTCATCGCGGCTGCACGGCGCTGCGCCGACAACTGCACACACAATTTGCTGTACTGCTTTTGCGCCGCCTCAAGCTGCTTTTGCAAGGCGGCGACTTTTTCATCAAAGTTTTCTAAATCGGCTAGCGCCGATTCGAGCGCGGCGCGGCGCTGTAAAATTTCGTCGAGGGTGCCGCCGTATTTGCGCTTCAGCTTGTTCAAACTCACCAAGCGTTGGCGAATCTGCTCAAGGCGTCCAGGGTTAAATTCAATTTGACTGCGGTAACGCTGCAATTCCTGCGCAGCTTCTTGCAAGGTCACACTCGCGGCTTTACAATCCTTAAGCAAAGCCTGCAACGCGTGATCGATTTCGCTTAACTCTTCCAGGGCCGTCAACGCGGATTTGAGCTGGCTCTGCACCGCGCCTTCGGTTTCATATAATAATTGGTACGTTTGCGAACTGAGTTGAACGCGGCGCTCCGCGCTGCTCAACAAATGTTCTTCCTGAACCAAAATCTCCTCTT
>CAYUVM010001024.1:0-1064 GCA_964447935.1 uncultured Cytophagia bacterium
GGGCGACAGGACTTCACAATAGAGCCGCGACTTCTCTTCCTCCGCGAGAAACATCATCCATCTGACATGCTGCAGATCTTCGGGATGACGCGTGCCTTCAACAAACCTTTTCAGACGATTGCGCCAGCCTTTTTTCTTCTCGCCTGGTGGTAAACAAGTAGTTACCGGCATAATGACTTGATTGCGGATGAATGCCGGCACCTTACGATACCGTTGGTACATCGCATCGGCAAGGTAGGTGTCGTAACCGCCGAACAACTCATCGCCGCCGTCACCGGAGAGCACAACGGTAACGTATTCGCGCGCCATCTTCGACACGAGGTAGGTCGGGAAAATCGAAAAATCTCCCAACGGTTCATCAAGGTGTTTGACCAAATTCTCGGTAAGATCCAACGCGCTCGGCTCTAAAATAAATTCTTTGTGATCGGTTTTAAAATGTTTCGCAATGGTGCGCGCAAAATTAAGCTCATTATAACTGCCTTCTTTGAAACCGATGGAAAAAGTTTTGACCGGCTCTTTCATCACCTGCGCCATCAATGCGACAATGCAACTCGAATCAATGCCGCCGGAAAGAAACGCGCCGAGCGGCACGTCGCTCATCAGCCGGATTTTAACAGCGTCCTGCAACAATTCGAGGAGGCCCTTTTCCAACTCCTGCTCGTGATAACCGTTTTCATGAAAATGAAGATCCCAATATTGGCGAATCTCTAATTTGCCCGTGCCGTCAATGCTGAGCGTGTGGCCGGCCGGCAGCTTGAAAATATTCTCGAAAATGCTGTGCGGCGCCGGAACGTATTCAAAGGTTAAAAATAAATCGAGCGCTGGTTTGGAAACTTGTCGCGGCACGCCTTTCGCCTGCAGGAGGCATTTTAGCTCCGATCCGAAAACGATCCGCTCATGATCTTTGTAATAATACAGCGGTTTTTTACCGAGGCGATCACGCGCAATAAACAAACGTTCACGCCGCGTATCCCAAATGGCGAACGCAAACATGCCATTGAGCTTATTCGGGCAATCGACGCCATATTCTTCGTAAGCATGCACAATGGCTTCGGTATCCGACC
>CAYUVM010001025.1:0-1047 GCA_964447935.1 uncultured Cytophagia bacterium
CGTTATCGCCCGGCATCACCATTTCCATGCCGGCCGGCAACTTCGCCACGCCGGTGACGTCCGTCGTGCGGAAAAAGAATTGCGGACGATAGCCGTTGAAGAACGGGGTATGACGGCCGCCTTCTTCTTTTTTCAACACATACACTTCGCCCATATATTTGGTGTGGGGGGTAATCGAGCCGGGCGCGCAGATAACCATGCCGCGGTCCAACTCTTCTTTCTCCACACCGCGCAACAACAGACCAACGTTGTCGCCTGCTTCGCCGGAATCCAGCAATTTGCGGAACATTTCGACGCCCGTCACCACGCTTTGGCGTTTGGCGCGAATACCGACGATGTCAACCGTTTCGCCGACTTTGATTTTACCGCGCTCGACACGACCGGTGCCGACTGTGCCGCGGCCGGTAATCGAGAACACATCTTCGACCGGCATCAAAAATGGCTTATCCACTTCGCGTTTCGGCTGCGGAATATAGGCATCAACCGCCGTCATCAACTCGATGATGGATTTATTTTTCACCGGATCGTCCGGATTCGTCAAACCCTCGAGCGCACTGCCGCGCACAATTGGAATCTCATCGCCGGGGAATTGATATTCTTTCAACAGGTCGCGCATTTCCAATTCGACGAGATCGAGCAACTCGGGATCGTCGACCATGTCGACTTTATTGAGATAGACGACGATGTACGGCACACCGACTTGGCGCGCCAACAGGATGTGTTCGCGCGTTTGCGGCATGGGGCCGTCCGCCGCACTGACCACGAGAATGGCGCCGTCCATCTGCGCCGCGCCGGTGATCATGTTCTTCACATAATCGGCGTGGCCGGGACAATCGACATGCGCGTAGTGACGCTTGTCAGTTTCATATTCAACGTGAGCGGTATTAATCGTGATACCACGCGCCTTTTCTTCCGGCGCATTGTCGATTTGATCATAGCTCTTGTACTGCGCGAGGCCCTTTTTCGAGAGCACCAGGGTGATCGCCGCGGTCAACGTCGTTTTACCGTGGTCAACATGGCCAATCGTGCCGATATTGACGTGCAGTT
>CAYUVM010001026.1:0-1041 GCA_964447935.1 uncultured Cytophagia bacterium
ACTTTTTTAAATATCTTGTAAAATCTTTTTGCTCAATAGCTGAATAGTTACGATTATTTTATGCAGGTTTTTAGTGTGGAAATGAACCTGGAGCCACCTCTCCTTCCGGAGGAAGCGCGACAGGTGCTGATGGATTATGGCTGGCCCGGCAATGTGCGGGAGCTACAAAATGTTGTGCAACGGCTGCTCTTCAGCCGTTCCGAGACGAGCATGTTATTGCAAGTAAAAATGGCTTTGGGTCTCCAATCCGATTTGCCGGTGTCCAGCAATCTGCGGTGGTGGAGCAAAGATCGCATTTTGCCGTGGCATGATATGGAGAAACAATTGCAGGGACAATACTTTCGCTTCGTGCGCGAACAGGCCAATTCAGACGCAGAAGCCGCCCGGCTGTTGGGTTTGGCTCCGCCCAATTACTATCGCATGTGCAAACGCTTGGGGATTAAATGATCTTGCATTCTTTAATTCTACTTAGCCATATTTAAATTGTGCCCACGAAACACACGAAAAACGCGAAAAGCTTTTGAGTGTATTTTGCGTGTTTCGTGGGCCACGCCAGGTAATCTGACCACGTAGAATTAATTGCCCCCCAAAAGTTATCAACCTGATAACATACCTATTATTGATTTAATAACAAAACGACTCAAGAGAATGATCGAACGATAGCTTTTACAGCAATATTGCAGTGTTGCGCCTCTGGCACTATTCTTGATATTTTTATCTTAATCAGCGCAAATGGGCATGAGGCAAGAATGCGAGCCAAGATATGGATAAAGCACTGCAAACATCAGGCTGTTTTGGCCTTCTCGATTACGTAGTCATTTTGCTTTACTTTGTCGTTGTCTTTTGGATGGCGTGGTGGGCCACCCATCGGCAACGCAATCTTTGTGAAACTTCGCAGGGTTACTTTCTGGCCGGACGCAATGCGGGCTGGTTTGTCGTCGGGGCTTCGCTGTTTGCGTCCAACATCGGCGCGGAACATTTGGTGGGATTGGCGGGAGCTGTCGCTGCCAACGGCATTGCCGTCGGCCAATTTGAAATTTT
>CAYUVM010001027.1:0-1035 GCA_964447935.1 uncultured Cytophagia bacterium
TCATAACAGGCTGGAAGCACTCGCTGTGGGATTTGGATATTTTATTCTTGCTGCCGCTGCCGTGGTGGGGGCCGGTGCTCGCGCCGATGTTGATTGCGACGTTAATGATTGTTTTCGGAACCTTGACAACACAATTTGAGAACATCCAGCCTTCGCGCCGTGCCTGGTTTTTCAATTTAAGCGGCTGCGTCTTGGCGCTCATCGTCTTCATGGCGGATGCCCTTCGCGCTGCCGAGGGTGGCATCGAAGCCGTGCGGCAAGTGCTACCCCGCAACGCGGGGTTCAATTGGCCGGTTTTTATCATCGCGCTGCTCTTGATGGCGGCGCCGGTTTTTGAGATGTGCAAACAACTCTTGCAAGAACGAGAAAAACTATCTGCTACCGCCAAAATGAATTTTGGCGCAAAAGCTTTTTTCTTGTTGCTGCTGTATAAACTTATTTCGCGCAACAGTTGAGGTTAGCCGGTTTATCAGTTAGCTAACATTTGACTCCGAGCTTTATTTTATCAACGCCGGGTCGACATACGTTCCGTGCCGCGTTGCATTGCCCAGCCGCCAAAAGTAATCGTAAAGCGTGCGAGAGATTTCCTTCATTGCCGCTGCGGCTTCCTCACCGAGGGCATAGTTCTCCATCACGGCGACAACGTACGGCCGCTCTTGCAAATAAACAATCGCCCACTCCGTTGACACGCCGGAAATACCGCCGGGTTTGAAGGCCACAGGAACATCCGCCGGCAAACCGGCATTGATGCCGCCGCGCTTCGGCTTTTTCAGAATAGCCAAAATTTCGTCACCCACTTGCCGGTTTAAAAACTCCCCACGATAAAGAATCTCCATAATCCGCGCGGCTTCCGCCGGCGTCGAGAGATTCTCCTCGCCCCGGCCGGACGCGGCAGTGTTGAGCATTTTGCGTTGCAAGCGCGTCTGTTGCAACCCCAGCGCACCGAGAGTTTTGTTGACGTTCTCCATTCCCACCAAATCAATAAATCAACTTTCTGACTTCGTGGTTTGAGGCTGTAAAAACAGGGTTGCGGCG
>CAYUVM010001028.1:0-1025 GCA_964447935.1 uncultured Cytophagia bacterium
GGGGGTCGAATTTTCTTATATTCTGGCATGTTCCTGAGAAGAATATGCCGCAAGAAAGACGGCAAGTCACATCACTACTGGGTGCTGGTGGAATCGTATCGCACCGCCCGTGGGCCGCGACAACGCCAGATTGCTTATCTGGGCGAAATGGATGCGGCAGGCCGTCTCGGAGTTCAACAGGCCGTCGAAAATCATCCGGGGCAGCAGATGGCTTTGTTGGAAGACACCAAAGCCGAATGGGTCGAAATCAATGTCAACGCCGTTCGCACCGAACGGTCGCGGCGGTTTGGCGACGTCTGGTTAGCGCTGGAATTGCTCAAGAAACTCCAACTGGATCAGTTCTTTCAGAAAACCCTCACCAGCGCACATGTCAAAATTTCGTGGGCACATCTGGCGACGATTTTGGTGACGGCGCGGTTTTGTGAGCCGAAAAGCGAACTCCATATTGCCGAGCATTTTTATAGCCAAACGGCGCTGGCCGATCTGCTGGGCATTCCGGCGCATGCGATTTACGACAATCGGCTCTATCGCGCGTTGGACAAAGTGCTTTTACAGAAAGCGCCATTAGAAAAACATTTGAAAGAACGACTGGGCGAACTTTTTCAAATCCAGTATGATCTTTTTTTGTACGATATCACGTCAACCTACTTTGAAGGCACAGCCGAAAAAAATTCGCAAGCGCAACGCGGCCACTCTCGCGACCATCGCGCGGATTGTAAGCAGGTCCTGATTGCGTTGGTCGTGACCCGAGAAGGTATTCCCCTGGGCTATGAAGTGTTTGCCGGCAACAAGCATGATTGCAAAACGGTCGAAACGATTATCCAGCAAATGGAAGCCCGCTATGGCCATGCGGAGCGCATTTGGATTATGGATCGGGGGATGAACAGTCCCGAAACCCTGAAATTGCTGGGTGAAGAGCATCGCCGCTATATTCTCGGGACGCCGAAGAGCCTGTTAAAAAAATTTGAAGCGGAACTGGCGACGACGGAGGCTTGGGAAAAAATTCGCGATGGTCTCGAGGTCAA
>CAYUVM010001029.1:0-1023 GCA_964447935.1 uncultured Cytophagia bacterium
AAGGTTGCGGTGGTCCAGACGATTTCGAGCGTCGTGTTGCCGTGGGTGTACGTGGCGCGGCGGCCTACTTTATAACGATATTTGACCATAAAAACGATCATCGCGCCGGCGACCAGAAAAAACACGACTGCCGTAATGTAATAAATGACGTAAAAAAATTTGTCAATCTCACCGCCGTACGTCGATACGTTCGGTGGCAACCAATCGAGCATAGAGATTCTCCTTCCTCATCTCCGCGTGAAAATGAACTCAAGGGTTTTAGTTTCTTTTTCGGCTAATTGAATTTTTTGCTCAAGACGGCCGAACACTTCATGCCACGCCGTAATCACATATTCACCGGCGGGCACGGCTTGCAGCTTAAAACTTCCGGTCGAATCGGTGACGCCATAAAACGGATGATCGACCACGCCAAGGTACGCGCTCATCCACGGGTGCACATTGCAGCGCAGCGGAATCATCACTTCCACTTGGTCAAAGATGCGCGTCTTTACTTTCTCGACTTTCGACATGCCGAGATTGAACGCTTTATTTTTCTGTGCCGCGGCATGCACATTGTGAAACGTCGGATCGCTGTTGAGAATCTTCAGCGTTTGCCCGATTTGAATGCCCAGCACGTGCGGCGAATAACGGCAATGGCGCTGATCCAAAATTTTGGGCTCCACCGGCGCCGCGTCATGTCGTGGCGCCAAACCCGCGCTTATATAAACGAACACATTTAACAACGAGCTATCAGGATTCAGCGCCACGTCTTCGGAATAAAACTGCTCGTTGCCGTCGACGGCACAAGCCGCATCCTGTTGCCGGTTAATCAGTTTTTGCACTGGCGCCGGGCCTTTAAACCAGACCCGGCCGTTGATCGCACTGCTTCCGGCAGCCGGTTTTGCGATCACAACCGAATCCGATGGCAGCGAAGCTTGTTGACCCGGCGTGGCGTTCGATGTCGCGGGTTGCTCGTTTTGACGGCAACCAAAAGTGAGACACCATACGGAGATCAGGATCAACCAAAACCCCGAGGCTCCGTTG
>CAYUVM010001030.1:0-1015 GCA_964447935.1 uncultured Cytophagia bacterium
TTCAAGGCCGCGCAAGATAATCTTGTTGGCTTCGCCGCCGGATCTTAAAATTGAAACACCGGGCAAACGGCCGATGGCCTCGGCAGCATTGGCATCCGGCAATTCGCGAATTTTTTCTTCGGAAACAACGTTAACAATCGTGTTCGAAGTAATTTGCTGATTAATGGCGGCAGCCTGTCCGACCGCCTGCCCGGTCACGACGATCGAGCCGGCCTCGATGAGATGCTGCACCAGCGACGCATTCACTGCAATCGTTGTATTGTTTTGCACCGTAACCTTGATTTGCTTGGTCAAATAACCGATATAAGAAATGCGGAGCGTGTAGGTGCCCTCCGGTACGCGTTCGATGCGATATTGGCCTTCCAAATTGGTGGCGCTGCCCAAGGCGGTGCCGATCAAATAAACATTGGCTCCGACCAGTGGGCTGTTATCCAACGTGTCGGTCACGACGCCGCGCAGAGTGCCTTGCGCGAAGGCCACAGTGGAAATGAGCCAGAGCGCTAGGAGCCATACTTTTTGAAATGAGGTTTTCATAAAATTGTGCATTCCTTTCATTTTCGCGCCAAGGAAAGTAAAACTTGTAATCGCTTACATTTTTAAAATTTCTACTTCTGAACGAGTTCTTTAATTGGCAAAAAAGTTCAATGCAAAACCAATAAACTCACACTGCGTTTAAGATGAGCTTTGGGGGCGGCATGTTTCGCGCAAGCGGAGCTCGGTTTGCAAGACAACTTTCTGGGGTTGACTCGGCGCCGGATTTTTTATCTCTTCAAGCAAAATTTCCATTGCCCGTCTTCCAAGCTTCTCTGTCGGCTGGCCGACGCAAGTTAAAGACGGTGAAATGAAACGATTGGTGGTACTGTCGCCGAAGCACACCAGATCGAGATCTTGTGGAATTTTTAGATGGAGATCTTTCGCGGCAGCGTAAACGCCGAGCGCCACCGGATAAGTGACGGCCACAATGATTTCCGGCAGATTGGTGGCCTGCTGAAGCTGTTGAAGCGCTCGGTAGCCG
>CAYUVM010001031.1:0-1007 GCA_964447935.1 uncultured Cytophagia bacterium
TCCCTGGAGGAGGTGGTCCGCGCCCCGGGGACGCCGGCCTGGCTCGTGCACGCCTTGGCCGAGACGGCCTGGATCGAGGTCGCCACCGGGCACCTGCAGGCGGCAGTGGCCGCGGCCCGCCGGGCCCTGGCGGTGGCCGAGGAGGCCGGTCTGGCCGAGCACACCGCGGTGGCCGTCGCCCATTTCGCTCTCGCTCGGGTGGGCCTGGAGCAGGGGGACGCCGTCGGGGCGGACGCGCACCTGGTCACCTGTGTGGCCCGGGCCCGGCTGAACAACCGGTACAACGTCCTGTCCTTCGAATGGGCTGAGCGGGCCCACGCCGCGCTCATCGCGGGCCGGGCGATCGACGGTCTGGAGGTGATCGCCCGAGCCCGCGCGGAAGGTCGCCCCGTCTTCTTCCCGACGGTGGAGGCGCGGTTGGTCGCCATGGAGGCCCGTCTCCACCTCCTCACCGGGAAGCCGGCGACGGCCGCGGCAGTGTTGGAGGCTCATGAGGGCCTCGTGACCGCCGAGGTCCTCGGGGCGCGGGCGGCGACCGCGGTAGCCGAGGGCGACACCGTGACCTTGCGCAAGGTGGTGGAGGACTGGCCCGCCCTGGAAGGCGACGAGCCCGCGTCCCGCCTGCCGCGGGGCCTGTGGACCGCGGTCCTGCAGGAGCGAGACGGCGACCGTCGTCAGGCGCTGGCCACCCTCGGCCCGGTGGTGGTCGAGGCCGAGCGAGAGGGCTGGGTGCGCCTGTTCCTCGACGCCGGAGGTGAGGTGGTCCGCCTGCTGCGGGCGTTGTACCACGCCGCGCCGACGCCGTTCCTGCGCACGCTCTGTGAGGGCGAGGCCCCGGTCACCCACGTGACCGCGCCCAACCTGGTCGAGCAGCTCTCGGAGCGGGAACTGGCCGTCCTCGCCTACCTCCCGAGCCGGCTCACCAACGTGGAGATCGCGTCACGGCTGTACGTGTCGGTGAACACGTTGAAGACCCACCTGAAGAACATCTACCGGAAGCTGGACGT